>JACCRH010000037.1 GCA_013813675.1 Gemmatimonadales bacterium | reverse complement strand
ATCCCGAGCGGAGCGAGGGATCGGCCAGTCGCGAGAGTGACCCGGGATGACGGTCACTCGATGCTCATTCTCATGCGCGAGCCGATCCCTCGCTCCGCTCGGGATGACACCCCAGACTACCGCTTCGCGAAGACCTCCGACTTCCCATCCCGCTGAAAGAGCAGCACGTCATAGGCTTCGTGTGGCTCTCCCGGCACCGCCATGCCTGGTGAGCTGGCCGGCATGCCCGGCGCGGCCAGCCCGGCGGCGTTGGGCTTCTGCGCCAGGAGCTTTCTGATGTCCTCCGCCGGAACATGTCCCTCTATGAGGTACTTCTCCACCTGCGCGGTGTGGCAGGACCGCATCTCCTGGGGGATCCCGAGGCTCTCCTTCACGGTGTCCATGTCTTCCTCTTCATGTATCACCGCCTTGAAGCCGGCGGCCTTCACATGATCCACCCACTTGGCGCAGCAGCCGCAGGTCGGACTCATGTAGATGGTCATGCTGAGCTCGGCGCCGGGGCTCGAAGTCCAGCCCCACAGCGACCGTCCTCCGGCAAGCGTGAGGCCGAGACCGGCGGCTTGCCCCACGAACACGCGTCGTGACATCATGGCGTCAACCCCTTCAAACCGGTGAAACCTCGTTCGCCAGACGGCGGGCGACCTCGTCCGCCGGCCAGGTCAGTAGATCCAGCAATCCTTCGATCGGACGGTCGGGCAGCCGCGCCACGAACACCCTGAGGCGCCGGGCACTCCGGTAGAGCTCGTCGGCCACTCGGGGCAGGCCGAGCTGTCCGGCACGGCCCGCATCGGTGAGCCGCTCGACCGTGCCCCCGCGGGTACGAAGCGGCAGGTCCACGCCGAGCATCGACGACCGGGCGGGAAAGTCCAGGAGCAGCTCGCCATGCCCCAAGCCCACCCGTGCCGCCACCGAGTCCTCCACCCGCTCCAGCAGCGCCGGGTCGTCCGTCACCCAGGGCTGCACGTCGGCCGGGACGTCGCTGGCCGGGAGATCGAGCGCCCGCTTGTGCAATCGCCGGGCGCGAATCGCCGCCGCGAGACCGTCCCGGTCCCGGCCGATGAGCAGCTCCATGAGCCCGTCGTCGGTAGCGTCGGCGATCGCCTCGACGGTGACGTCCCCGCGACCCACCGCCCCGCGCACCGCCCGCTTGAACATACAGGTGGCGGATCGGACCGCATGGTGCCAGTAGACGTTGCGGTACATCTGGTACTTGGAGAAGAGCAGCGACTCGAGCGCGCTCACCCCCTTCTCCTGGACACCCACCTCGAACCGCCCCGGCTCCGATTCCACCAGGGTGAGCGAGGAGAGTAACCGGTCCACGTCCACCGTGCCGTACGGTACGCCGCACATCCGGGCGTCGCGGCTCAGGTAATCGATCTTGTCGAGGTCGAGCGAGCCGGAGATCAGCCCCTGGAGCGGACTGCCGCTGGAGCCTCCGATCAGGCGTCCCACCGCCACGGCGAAGCCGGCGCCGCCGACCTCGACCAGGCGGTCGCCCAGCTCGCCGCGGGACAGTTTGGCGATGCCCAGCTTTTCGTGCGAGGGGAAACCCGCCTCCTCCAACGCGTGGGAGAACGGGTAATGGCCTACGTCATGGAGCAGCGCGGCCATGCGCACCGCGAGGCGGTCTTCCTCGGTCGCGGGCCCGAGCTCGCCGCGCTCCTCCAGCGCGGCCAGCGCCCTTCTGGTCAGGTGGTACGCGCCGAGGGCGTGCTCGAAGCGGGTGTGGGTGGCGCCGGGGTAGACCAGGAAGGCGTGCCCCACCTGGCGCACGTACCGCAGCCGCTGGACCGTGGGGGTATCCAGCGCGAGCAACGCCGCCCGGTCGAGCCGGATATTGTCCCACAGAGGGTCGCGGATGATCTCGAAGTCGGCCGGGCCGCGACCCGCCGTCCCGCTCACCCAGCCGGTCCTGCTGCCGCGACCGCCTCGGGCACCTGGGTGCGGTACTGCTCGAAGTTCTCCCGGAACATGGTGGCCAGCTTGCGGGCCTGGGCGTCGAATGCGACCGGGTCGGGCCAGGTGCCGCGGGGCGTGAGCAGCTCGGCCGGGACATCGGGCACCGCGGCGGGCACCTCGAACCCGAACACCGGATCGCGGACGAACCGCCCGCCGTCCAGGGCGCCGGAGAGGGCGGCGCGCACCATCGTCCTGGTGTGGGACAACTTCATCCGCGACCCCGTGCCGTAGGGACCCCCGGTCCACCCGGTATTGACCATCCACACCTTGGCGCCGTGACGGGCGATCTTCTCACCCAGCATCTTGGCGTAGATGCCGGGATGCAGCGGGAGGAACGGCGCGCCGAAGCAGGCCGAGAAGGTGGCGGTCGGCTCGGTGACTCCCCGCTCGGTGCCCGCCACCTTGGCCGTGTACCCCGAGAGGAAGTGGTACATCGCCTGGTCGGCCGACAGCCGCGCGACCGGCGGCATCACGCCGAACGCGTCGGCGGTGAGAAAGACGACGGTCCGGGGATGCGCCCCGGCGCCGCTGGGAAGGTGGTTGGGAATGAAATGGATGGGGTAGCAGGCGCGGGTGTTTTCGGTCAGGCGGTCGGCGTCGAAATCCGGATTTCGATGGATCGAATCCAGTACCACGTTCTCCAGCACCGTGCCGTACATCTGGGTAGCCGCGTAGATCTCCGGCTCGGTGTCGGCCCGCAATCGGATGACCTTGGCGTAACACCCGCCCTCGAAGTTGAACACGCCCCGCTCGCTCCAGCCGTGCTCGTCGTCGCCGATGAGCTGGCGGGTGGGGTCGGCGGAAAGGGTGGTCTTGCCGGTGCCGGAGAGCCCGAAGAAAATGGCCGCGTCGCCGGCCGGACCGATGTTGGCCGAGCAGTGCATCGGCATCACCCCCCGAGCGGGGAGCATGTAGTTGAGGACGGTGAAAATGGACTTCTTCATCTCGCCGGCGTACCGGGTGCCGCCGATCAGCACCAGCTTCTTCCCGAAATGAATGACGATGAAGGTGCCGCTGCGGGTGCCGTGGCGGGCGGGGTCGGCCTGGAAATCCGGAGCATGGAGCACGGTAAAGCCGGGCCGGAACTGGGCCAGCTCCGCCGGCATGGCCCGGATGAACATGTTGCGCACGAAGAGCGCGTGCCACGCGTTCGGGGTGACGAACCGCACCGGCACGCGGTACGCCGGATCGGCGCCGCCGAACAGGTCCTGCACGAACACCTCGCGGGCGTCGAGGTAGGCGCGCACGTCCTCGTGCAGCCGCTCGAAGGCCGCGGGCTCCAGGCGGGGATTCTTCTCCCACCAGATGCGGTCAGCCCCACCCGGTTCTTCGACCACGAACTTGTCTTTGGGAGACCGTCCGGTGTGTGGAGTGGTGACGGCGCAGAAAGCGCCGCGGTCGGTCAGCATGCCCTCACCGCGGGAGATGGCGTGCTCGATCAGCGCAGCGGGAGTGAGGTTGGCGTGGATCCGGATCGGAAACAGGCCGTGCTCCACGAGAGTGAGGCTCTCACGCGGGACTGCGGTCGTCTCGGTCATAACTCCCATGCGCTCGGCGGCGCGGAAGGGGTGCTCGGCGGCCGCCCGGCCGCCTCCAGCGGAGCGGGAAAGATCGGCATCGCGGCCGCCGGGTGCAACGGGCCCCTGGAGCGGGCTCCTATATCCTTATGGGGGCGCCTCTTAGAGTCGACCCCGGGGGCTTGGCCGAGGGGGCTATGGCCGGACCGCGGTGAGGGTAGGGAGGGTATGATACGCCGCCTCCGCCGTTCTGCGATCCCGCGCGCTGGGTAGCCCGACCTCCGGATCCGTGAACATGATGTCCTCGGGGTCCGGGGAATGGGCAAAAATCCCGAGCGCATGCCCCATTTCGTGAATACTGGTGAGCGCCAAGCAAGTCTCGAGCCCGGGGTCCTCGGGCGAGGACTGGGGAGCGATGAACAGACGGATGGGGAGGGTCAGCTCGGTGTTGGTCTCGTCCACCTCCAGGTCTGTGGCGCCGGCGCACTCGGGAGCCAGGGCGCTGGGCAGCCGCCTCATGCGCAGCCCGGGGCCCGGGGCGCCGCCCCGCACGACGACGTCGGCGGCCGCCGAGTCGCCCACCAGCACCGCCTCGAACTCGCGATACAGGAAGGCCGACTGCCAGACGTCGATGGCGCGGGCCACGTGGTCGGGAAGGTTGTCGGTGTCCTCCACCCAGACCCGAACCGGGAGATCGCTCTTGTCCCAGCGGAAGCTCAAGGTGTCGAGGCCGGGGCCCGGAACGGATGGAGCTTCCAGCCGCCACTCGTAGACGTCGCCGCGCGCCGGCGCCGCGATGTCGCCGCACGCCAGCGCCGTCACTGCCGGCAGCCCCCAGCCGAGGCCGCGAGATGCGAGACTCATCGAGCCCCCCGGGCAAGGCCGACCGACAACGAGACCCGGCTCACGCCCTGCGCCTGGGAGAACCCGCGGCGCTCCAGCTCGTCGGTGGAGAAGCGGTGAAAGTCGTATCGGGCGGAAACCATCAGATCCCAGCCGGGGAACGCCGCGCGGCGCCAGTCGGCCCCCGCGCCGGCCAGAAAGCGGATGGGTCCGCCTTCCAGGAAGATGCCGGAGTCATCGGCCGGCAGGTACATCATGCCGCCCAGTCCCACCCGCCAGCGCAGGGCGCCGGCAATCGGGCCATCGAGACCGGCCAGGAGCGACGCGGTCCGCAGCGTGCCCAAGTCGGTCTCGGCGCCATCCTGCTCGGCGTCGAACCCGCCCGAGGCGGCGGTGACCTCCCCGCCGGCACGATACCCGGGCGAGATCGGCATCGAAGCCCCGATTGCCACCATCGGCGCGATCGACTGGCGCACGGTGATCTCGTTGCCGATGAAGTCCCGCACCAGCGTACTGACTCCTACCGCGCCGACGCGCGCGTAGTAGTCAGTCTGGGCAGGGAGGGCCGGCGGGCCGGCCGCGAGCAGCAGGATTGGGATCAGCAAGGGCTTGAGCATCGGTGGAAAATGGATCCCCAGTGGAGGGGGGTCAACGCGCCGCGCGCCCGTAGGCCCGGAGCCGTCGCAACATGCGACGATCGAAGGTCACCTCGTCGTCGCCCTTCGGCGTCTCGATCACCTTCATGACCGACCGAAACCTGGGATCGCACATGATCCGGCGGAACGGCTCCGGCCCCAGAGATCCCTCGGCCACCAGCTCGTGCCGGTCGCGGCGCGAGCCGAACGGTGTCTTGGAGTCGTTGAGATGAAGACAGCGGAGGTGGGCCAGGCCGATGGTTTCCTCCCACCGGCGCCAGACCGCGTCGTACTCGCGAACCAGGTCGTAGCCCGCTGAATAGAGATGGCAGGTATCGGCGCAGAAGGCGATCCGGTGGCGCACGCTCCCGCCGATCGCGTCGCGCAGGGCGGCCAGCTCCTCGAAGGTCGCCCCGAGCGCGGTGCCCGAGCCCGCGGTGGTCTCCAGCAGGACCATTACCTCGCCAGGCACCTCCTGGAGACAGCGGGTGATCACGGCGGCGTTGCGCAGCACTCCGGCCTCGCGGGCGTCGATGAAGTTGCCGGGGTGGGACACGACGGCGCCGATTCCGAGAGTCTCGCAGCGCCGAAGCTCGGCCGTGAACGACTCGGCGGAGCGGGCCGCCAGGACCGGATCGGGGGAGGCGAGGTTGATTAGGTAGGAGTCATGCGCCACTATACTGCCTATCCCGCTCCGGTCGCGCTCGCGCCGGAACGCCGTGCGGGACTCTTCCGTGAGCGCAGGCTCGCGCCACTGGTTGGGGGTCTTCGTGAACACCTGGATCGCCGTGGCACCGATCGCCTTCCCGCGTGCCAGTGCCGTCTGTACGCCGCCCTGGGTCGACACGTGGGCCCCGAGCAGGTCGGCGGCTCTCGACTGATGCATTCGCCTCTCTCCGTCGCGTGACCAACGGCAGCCGTGTGCTGCTCGCGGGTGATGCCTCGGCTCGGCCGACCGGGCTGGAGCGCGCCCTCAGCCGCGCCGGCTTCGTGGTGACTGAGGCGCCACAGCTCAGCGGCGATCTGGAGCCGGACGCCATTCTGGTCACTCTGGCCCACTCGGGCGATCTGGAGATGCGCGCCGCCGTCGCCGCGGGACACCCCGACTCACCGCCGGTGGTGGTGGTCGTCGCCGCCCCGGACCCCGATGCGCCGGCCACTGCCCTCGCGCTCGGCGCCGACGACGCCGTGACCGCCCCGGTCCATCTCCCCGAGCTCTGCGCCCGGATCCGCGCCCGGATCCGCGACCGGCAGTGTCCCCGGGGCACCCTCCGCGAGGGCGCCGTGCGCCGGGCGCTCGACGGCCTGGTGGGGGAAGGCCGCATGACCCTCAGACCGGACGAGGTCGTGCTCGCGCTGGTGCGCCGTCTGGCCCGCGCCTTCGATCTGCTCTCCTGCGCCTTTGTCGCCGTGGGTCCGGAGGCGGACGAGGTTCGGGTCGTCGCCGAAGTGGGGCCGGGTCCGGTCGCGGTCGACGGCGAGAGCGTGCTCGACCCGGCCCGGCACCCCGAGATCTCCGAAGCGATCCGCTCGCGCCGCGCCGCCGAGCTGGCCGACGGCAGAGCCACCGCGCTCCCCGCGGTGGCGGACGGTCGGGTGATCGGCGTCCTGGTCATCCGGCGGCGCGACCAGCATCCGGGCCTGAGCGCCGCCCAGCTGCAGTTCGCCGAGAGCCTCGCCGAAGCCGCCGCGCGGGCGCTGGACTCGGTGCAGGGCGAGGCCTACGGCAACGGGAACGGCGCGTCGCCCTGGCACCGCCCCTCGCTCCAGCCGAGCGAAGGCTCGCTGGATCACCGGCTCCAGGAAGAGTTCGAGCGGGCGCGCCGCTATTCCCTCAGCTTCAGCCTGGTGCTGCTCGACATCGGAGCGCGGGGAGCGGAGCCGGGCGATGGCGATCTGGCGGACACGGCGGCGCGGCTGCGGCACGAGCTCAGGCTGCCCGATTTCGTGTCACGATACGTCGGGGGCGAATTCGCGATCGTCCTGCCCGAGACTGGCCTCGACGGCGCCCGGCGATCGGTGGCCCGGATGCGCGCGCAACTGGCCTCGCGGCCGCTCGACTCCACCGTGGCGGACACCCCCTTCAGCGCGGGGATCGTCACCTACCCCCATCCAGCGGTAACCCAGTCCGACGACATGTTCGCGCTGGTCGAGGCGGCCCTCGCGCGGGGGAAAGCCCAGGTGGGCGAACGGGTCGGCGTAGCCGACTGAGCGCGCGCTACCGCTTTCGGAGCCACTCGGTCGGGTCCAGCGCGACCTGATTCTCTCCCCGGATCTCGAAGTGCAGGTGGGGGCCGTAGTCCGAGTTCTCGCCGCCCACGCTCCCGATCTCCTGGCCGCGGGCTACCGCCGCCGCCAACTGTACCGCGGCGGACCGCAGGTGGGAGTAGACCGAGTAGTAGCCGTTGCCGTGCTCCAGCACCACCGTCAGGCCGTAAGTGCCGAACTGTCCCACCAGCCGCACCTTGCCCGCCTCCACCGACTTCACCGACGTCCCCACCCCCGCCGCGATGCCCACGCCGTTCCACCGGATGATCCCCCCGCTGGGCAGGGTATCGCGCCCGAAACGGTAGACGACCGCGCCCTCCACCGGCCAGTCGAGCCGGCCGAGATCGGCGGTAGTGATCGCGCCCGGAACCGGCGCCGCGCCCCGGGGTCCCCTGGCCGCCTCGTCCCGCCGGGCCCGCTCCAGCGCCGCGAGGACGTTGTTCATCCTGGCCTCGTCCTTCTGCAGCGCGTCGAGCCGCCGCTCGGTACTTCTCGCCGAGCGGCGGAGCTGATCCAGCCGGCGGGCGCGCGCCTGGGCCAGCTCGCTGTACTTGGTATGCTCAGCCTCCCGTTCCTCCCGGGTGCGGTCGAGCTGTTTCCGGACGTCGAGCAGGTCGTCGCGCTGGTCCACCACCCGGTTCCGCAGCTTCTCGACGTCCCCCACCAGCGCGCGATCCTGGCGGCTGGTGAGATAGAGGTACTTGTAGCGGCTCAGCAGGTCGCCGAACGACTCCGCTGCCAACAGCGCCTGAAAGGTGTAGAGCGTCCCGCGCTTGTAGATGTCCACCAGCCGGCGCTCCAGCACCGCGCGCCGTTCCGCCAGGTTGTCCTCCGCCAGAATCAGCTCGGCGCTGGTGCGGTCGAGCTGGCTCGACAGGCCACCGATCTGCCGCTCGATCTCGTCTACGATCTTCTGGGTGGACTCGCGCTGCCGCTCGAGGTTGTGCAGCTCGTCGTTGACGTCGTGCACCTGTCCCTGCAGCCGCTGCTGTTGGTCCTGCAGCCGGTCGCGCTCCCGGCGGATCTCCTCCAGGCGGCGGCGGCTTTGCTCGAGGTCCTGCTGAGCCCCGGCCGGGGCCGCCGCCGCCAGCAGGATCGCGGTGGCGCAGCCCAGCCACCTACACATTCCGCAAATGCCTTCCCACGCTCACCAGGCTGCCGCCGAGACCGAGGAAGACGCCGAACACCATGATGACCAGGATATGCTCGGGCCGGAAGAAGATCAGGCCGGCGAAGGGGCCTTCGGCCGTATCCCGGAAGAGGAGGTAGCCGGCGTAACAGAGGGCGAGCGAGAGCAGGCCCCCCAGCAGTCCCTTGAGCGCGCCCTCGAGCAGGAAGGGCCCGCGGATGAACCAGTTGGTCGCGCCGACCAGCCGCATGATCGAGATCTCGCGGGCCCGCTGCAGGATGGTGAGCCGGATGGTGACCCCGATGATCACCACGGCGACCCCGGCGAAGGCGAGGCCGATCACCAGGCCCACCAGACCGGTGACGTTGCGGAGCTGGTCCAGCCGCTGCACCCAGTCGCGGCCGTAGCGGACGTCGTCCACGAACCCGAAGCCGCGGATCCGCTCCGCCACCCGCCCCACGCTGGCTGACTGGCGGAACCCCTCTTTCATCCGCACCTCGATCGAGGCGGGAAGCGGGTTGGCCTTGAGGTCGCGGTAGGCGTCGCGGAACTCCACCAGCTCCGACCGGGCGCGGGCGAGCGCCTGGTCCTCGGAGATGAAGCTCACGTCCTGTACTTCGGGAAACGCGGCGATGTCCTGGGTGGCGAGGGTGATGGTTTCCGCCGGCGTGCCCCGCAACACGAAGGCGACGATCTCGACCCGCTCCTCGATGCCGCGGAGCGCCTCGCGAAGGTTGATCGCCACCAGGCCGAAGAGACCGATGGTAAAGAGCGAAAAGGCGATGGTGGTGACCGAGAGCGCGGAGAGCAGCGGCGCCCGGCGAAACGAGAGCAGGGCCTCGCGGGTCAACAGCCTCACGTCACCCCCGTCTCTTCCGTCTCGTCCACGGCGGTGTCGTACACCACCGACCCTTCACGCAGCTCGATGGTCCGGTAGGAGGTCTGCCGGACGATGTCGAGGTCATGGGTCGCCATGACCACGACCGTGCCGCCGGCGTTGATGTCGCGGAGCAGTTGAAACACGCCCCGGGTGGCGCGCTCGTCCAGGTTGCCGGTCGGCTCGTCGGCCACCAGAATCGCGGGGTCGTTCACCAGCGCGCGCGCGATCGCGATCCGCTGCTGCTCGCCGCCGGAGAGCTCGCGAGGGTGAGCCCGGCTCTTGGCGGAGAGTCCCACCTGGGTGAGCACCCGGGTGACCCGGGCGGCGATGGTGTCGCGCCGCGCGCCGATGACCTCCAGCGCGAAGGCGATGTTCTCCGCCGCGGTCCGATCCTCCAGCAGGCGGAAATCCTGGAAGACGATGCCCAGGCGGCGGCGCAGCTTGGGCACCTCGTCGACCTTGAGCGTGCTCACGTTGTAGCCGGAGACCCGGACGTCGCCCGAGGTGGGCTGCTGCTCGGCGAAGAGCAGCCTCATGATGGTGGATTTCCCCGCGCCGGAGTGCCCGGTCAGGAAGACGAACTCGCCCTTGCTGACCCGGAAGGAGATGTCCTTGAGGGCGAGGGCACCATTGGGATACGACTTGTAGACGTGGGAGAAGCGGATCACGATCCGGAATGTAAACGGGGATACAGCGAACAGCGAAGAGCTATCGGGTGTCATCGAGTGTCAAGTGTCATCC
>JACCRH010000035.1 GCA_013813675.1 Gemmatimonadales bacterium | reverse complement strand
ACCCGCCGCGGCGCCGGCTCGAATACCCGCCCGAACACTCCGTTGAGCGTCACCGAGCCGATGTACCGCCGGTCCCACAGGTTGTTCAACCCGACGAACGGGGAGAGCTGCACCGCGCCGACATCGCCTTGCCATCCCACCCGCAGGTTGGTGACTCCCGCCCCCCACGAATCCACCACCCCTTGCGGCGTGTTGGCGTCGTCGGACGCGACCGAAGAGTTCAGGGTGTGGTCGGCGTCCAGGTAGAGCCCGGCGGCCAGGGCGGTGCGGAGGCCGAAACGCCAGAAGTGCTCGGGGACGCCCGGCAGCCTGTTGCCGTCCAACCCCGAGCCTTCCGGCTGCTCCACGAAGCGGTAGCGGGCATAGGTGTACGCCGCATTCAGCGTGAATCCGGAGACCGGAGAGACGCTGAGTCCCACCTCCGCCCCGTCGTTATGGGTCTTCTGCGCGTTGCGGAAGAACGCCCGCCCGCCCACCTCCTCCTGCTGCACGATGGCGTCGCTCACCCGGCCCAGGAACACGGCCATCGAGTAGGTCACCTCGGGTACCGGCTGCCCCCGTGCCCCTACCTCGTAGTTCACCGCGCGCTGCGGGCCCAGCTCGCTGTTGAACCCGCCGGAGCCGTCGGGCTGGTTGACCAGCTCGGTGGTGGTGGGCGTCTCGAAAGAGGTGGAGACGTTGACGTACGGCACAAAGCGCTGGTCGAAGGACCAGCTCGCTCCCAGGTTTCCGCTCAGCGCGGACATCGACCGATCTCCGCTGTCGTCGCCGTCGGAGACGAAGCGGTCGGCCAGATCGAACTGCACCCAGTCGAAGCGGGCCCCGCCGCTCACCAGCAGCCGCTCGTTCGGGCTCCACTGCACCTGCGCGAAGGGTCCGAGCTCGGTCACCTTCTCCCGCTGGTCGAGAAACAGATTGTCGGTCGGCGCCCCCCCATCCGACACCAGATTCTCCCGGTCGTCACGCATCCGCTGCAGATCGAGCCCGGCGGTGAGTCTGGGCGAATCCTCCACTCCACCGAGGGCGCGCACCGTGCTGAGGCGAAGGCCGGCGACCTGGCGGTCGATCCGGACGTAGGTCCCGTTGGTGGGCCCACCGCCGACGTCGGGCGGCGCAGCGAGAGGGTTCTCCAGATCGCGCAACAGGCCGAACGCGCTGACCGCGTATTCGTTACCGGCGGCATCGAAGTGCCGGACGCCTACCGACAACTGGTGCTGCTGCACGTCCTTGTCGGCCCCGCGGATGAGATTGTTGGCCGCCGCGGAGTCGGGGTTGGCCAGATACTCGGCCCTGGTGAGCGCGCCGGGGTTCTCCGCCTCGGGACTGTCCGCCAGACTGAGTCGCATCGTCGCGATCGTCGAGCCGCTCGCGACCCATTCCCCTCCCGCGTTGAGCTGGCGGAACTCCGCTGCGCTGTGCTGGCGGAACCCATCGGCCTTGAACTGCGACACGGAGAGCGTGCCGCTCACCGGGCCGGAGCGGCCCGAGGTCCAACTCTGCCACTTGTAGAAGCCGTCGCCGGGGCGCTTGCCGTCGCCACCCTGTAGCCGGATGCGCTGGGCGAACGGCCCGGGGTCCGCTTTCTGGGTCTGAAATGCGATGACCCCGCCGGACGCGTTGCCGTACAGCGAAGAGCTCGCTCCCCGCAGCACCTCGGCGCGCTCCAGGTCGGCGAAATCCACGTTGCTGAGCTGGCTCTGCCCGTCGGGGAGGGTCTGGGGAATTCCGTCCACCAGAATCTTGAGGCCGCGGACGCCGAAGTTCGAACGACTCCCGAATCCGCGGATCGAGATCCGCTGGTCGAGCGAAAAGTTGTACCGGTTGGAGACGACGACTCCCGGCAGGTTGTTGAGCGCCTCGTCGATTCCCAGGGTGGGTTGGCCCCGCACCAGATCGTTCCGGCTCAGCACCCCGACGGCGAAGGGCACCCGGGCGAGTGGCTCGGGGCTTCGGGTGACCGTGACGTTGAGCTCGGGCAGGCGAGTGACGCTGGCGGTGTCCCGCGCGGTGGTGTCGCCGGCAACGGGCTCCTGGGCACGGGCCGGCAGGGTGATGACGAGCGCGGCGATCACGGGGGCAAGTCGGCGCATGGACCTCTCCTCAGGGTTGCCTGGATAGTAATCCATCCGGAGAACAGCGCGGGCGGCTTGAAAGGCCCTCACCCCCCCTCTACCTTCCCCCGCGTATGACCGACACCCCCCACCGTACATTGCCCGATTTCAGCCGGCCGCCGTTCGCCGGTGCGCCGGAGGCGCGCTTCCAACCGCTCCCGGCCGACGGGGTCTTGCCCGAAGGGTTCTTCTCCACCTCGAACCTGCCGACCTACGTCCAGGTGGATGGCCGGTGGGTCGCCCCGACTCGTCCCCGGATGGACTGCGTGATCGTGAAGCGGGAGCGCGGAGTGGAGACGATCGAGCCGCGCCGGCTGCGAAAGGGCGACCTGGTCGCCATGGGCGAGGCCGAAGATGGCACCGAGGGGATCGTGGTGCACGCCCAGGGCTTCCTCGGCGGTGTCCACGGGGCCAACGAGTTCCGCTTCATGTCGACTGAAGTGAGCCGCGAGCGGCCGGTCAACTACGAGGAGCTTGCGGCCCGGGTGGGCGAGGAAAAGCGCCGGGGCGGCTATCTGGTCTGGGTCGTGGGCCCCGCGCTGGTCCACTCCAGGGCCCGGTCGGACTTCGAATGGTTCATTCGGAATGGGTACGTGCAGGCGGTGCTGGCGGGCAATGCCGTCGCCGTGCACGATATCGAAGCGGCGATCTTCGGCACCACCCTCGGCATGAGCAACACCGGCCAGCCGACCGAAGGCGGTCACGGCCTGCACATGCGGGCGATCAACCGGGTGCGGGCCGCCGGCTCGATCGAGCGCGCGGTGGAGACCGGCCTCATCAAGGCCGGGATCATGCACGCCCTCGTCACCCAGGGCGTGCCCTACGTGCTGGCCGGCTCCATTCGGGACGACGGCCCGCTTCCCGGCGTCTACAGCGACACGCTGCTGGCGCAAGACGCCATGCGCGAGTTCACCGTCAAGGCCACCGGCGCGATCTTCGTGGCGACCGCGCTCCACGCCATCGCGGTCGGCAACATGCTTCCCGCGTTCCATCTGTGCGATGGGGCGCCCGCGCCGCTGATGACGATCTGCGTGGACCAGACCGAGTTCGTGGTCAACAAGCTGAAGGACCGCGGGACCCACCAGGCATACGGCGTCGTGACCAACGCCCAGGATTTCATGCACGTGCTTCGGTTCTACACCGAGCGCTGGGAGCAGGTCTCGGCGTGACCAACGCTCCCGACTCCGGATGGGCCCGGCTCGCCGCTGCCGTGGCGGAGATGCTTCCCCCGGAGGAGGTGGACGGGGTGTGGATCTTCAGCCCGCTGAGACACCAAGGCAACGAGTGGGGCACCGCTGTGCTCTCCCGAGTGGACGGCCATCGCCGGCGGATCTACACCGCCCGCTACGTGCTTGCCGTCAGAGGTAAGGAGCTGGGAAAGTTCCAGGCCTCGGTCCAGGAAGTGGGCAGCGGACCGGTCGCGGCCCTCGCCCGGCTGCTGCAGGACGCGCAGAAGCGCATCGATGACGAACAGCCGCCCATTCCCGTCGCGCCGGCATCATGGTTCTCCGAGGTGCCGGCCGCGGGGACCGCCGATGGCTCGGGTCGCTAGGCCCGAGGGAGCCGCGCTCCTCGACCGGTTTCGCCGCTACCTCCGTGACCACCACCAACCGGTAACCCGCCAGCGGGATCTGGTCGCCCAGGTGGTCTTTCTGGCCGACGACCACCCGTCGGTGGATGCCATTCTCCGCCGCCTGAAGGACCAGGGCGAGCCGGTCGGCACTGCCACGGTCTATCGGACCCTCGACGTTCTGGTGGAGAGCGGCCTGGTGCGGGCCCACGACTTCGGCGAGGGGTTCAAGCGCTACGAGCCGATGCCGGCGCAAGCGTACCACGAGCATCTCATCTGCGAGCGCTGCGGCAAGGTGGTCGAGTTCCAGAACGAGCGGCTCGAGCGGATGCTGCCGGTCATCGCCGACGAGCATGCCTTTCAGCACTCCCGCCATCGGGTGGAGATCTACGGGGTGTGCCGCGAGTGCCGCCGGCGGGATCTCATGGTGGCCACCGAGGACAGAGCGTGAGCGAGCCGGGGGCGCTGGGGTTCGCGGTGGCCTTCGCGGCGGGCCTCCTGAGCTTCCTGTCGCCCTGCGTCCTGCCGCTGGTGCCATCCTACGTCGGGTTTCTCACCGGCATGACGGTGGCGGAAATGGAAGGCCGGCGCCGGATGGCGCTGCTCCACGCACTGCTCTTCGTCTCCGGCTTTTCCCTCGTCTTCATCCTGCTCGGCGCCAGCGCTACCGCGCTGGGACGGGCCCTCAACTACTACCAGGTGTGGCTGCAGCGGGCCGGCGGTCTTCTCATCATCGGCTTCGGGCTGGTCTGTCTCGGGATCTTCAAGTCCGGGTGGCTCACCCAAGAGCGGCGGCTGCATCTCGAGCACAAGCCGGTCGGATTCCTCGGATCGGCGCTCGTGGGGATGGCGTTCGGGGCCGGGTGGACACCCTGCATCGGGCCGGTGCTGGGCGCCATCCTCGGGCTCGCCGCGACCTCGGCCGATCTCTCGCGCGGCATGCTGCTGCTGGCGGTGTATTCCGCCGGGTTGGCCGTTCCGTTCCTCCTCGCCGCGGTGGCCGTGGATCGGTTCCTTGACTGGTTCCAGCGCTTCCGCGGCTACCTGCCCTGGGTGATGCGCCTGAGCGGCGCGCTGCTGGTGGTGGTCGGGATCCTCCTCCTGACCGGCGAGTTTACCCGGCTGGCCGGTTGGCTCCAGGGTCTGACGCCGGAGTTTCTCCGCCGCCAGATCTGAATCGTTACCGCTCCTCGTACTTCACCGCGTAGTCCATCACGCACATCTGCCGGTACTGCCGGTGCGGCCCGCACGCTACCCCCGCGGCGCCCCAACCCGGGTCCAGAAGGTTGTCGCGGTGGCCCCGGTCCGGCACCCCGTCGTCCACCAGAAGCTGGATCACGACCTCCCGCCCGGCGTTCTCCCCGTACGCGATGTTCTCGGCGACTCCCCGGATCCAACGTCCGTGCCGGTTCGACCGGCGACCCGGGTCGCTCTTGTCGGTCCCCCGGTGCTCCATGCCACCGACGGGGCCCTGGTCTCGGACGTGATCGGCGGCGGCGGCGGCCAGCCCCTTGGACCATCGCAGCGGACCTGTCGGCCGGCGCGCCTTCAACGATGCGATCGCCTCGCGCACTGCGCCGGCGCCCTCCTCGGTGCGTAGATAGGGCCGGCCCGGGCGTGGGAGAACCGTCCCCTTGAAGCGAGGCAGCATCCGCTCCAAGTGCCGTGCGTACCCGCGAGGATTGCGGCGCAAGGCGTTGGTCTCGGCGTGGATCTCCCGCGCGAGGCGAGACCAGTCGGCGGTGTCGGAGGGAGGTGGGGAAAGGGGGGTGTCGTCCCGAGCGGAAAGCGCAGACTGGGCGGTGTCATCCCGAGCGGAGCGAGGGATCTTGCCCGCCAAGGTCGATGACCGCGGAGAAGATCCCTCGCTCCGCTCGGGAT
>JACCRH010000017.1 GCA_013813675.1 Gemmatimonadales bacterium | reverse complement strand
GGGCTCCTCTCCCGCGCGCTCGCAGAAGATCAGTTGGCCCAACCAGAGGGCCAGGCGCTGCTTTCCGACGCCTGTCGGACCTGTAAACAGTAGGACCTGCGGCAGCGTGCCCGCTCGTACTGCTTTGGCCAGGCGACGCCTGGTCTCTAGATGCCCAAACAGGGGAGTCAGAGGCATAAAGACAAGGTAAGAAACCTGCCGTGAAAAGCCACTGGTGTCAATGTAACATGTTTTTCACCAATGGTTTAGGCATACATCGTGCCCTCTCTTTTCGCTGCAATACTTGGCCTGCGCGTCGGCCCACCGACAAGTGAACAGCCGCTCTTCAGGGCGGGGCGTGCAGAGAACGGCATCACCAGCGATGCTGCCAAATGCGTAGATAGCTTGGGGCCTTGGAAAGGGGGGGCGAGTTCCCGGCGTGGCCGAACCTTGCACCCTACCACCAAGCTACGATCCGTCTTCTCAATCGCAAAAACTGGCTTGACCCTCGAGTGGCCCTTGGTGAGATTGCATCTGCTTTCGTCGAAACGTCTTCCCGAGTAGCTCAGTTGGTAGAGCAGGTGACTGTTAATCACCGGGTCGGGGGTTCGAGTCCCTCCTCGGGAGCTGTCGAAAACAACAGCTTACCCCTCACGCCTCCAAGGGCCTATGACGATGTCATAGGCCCTTATGCAATAGGCGCGATCGTTCGCGGTGATGCCGCAGGTGTGCTCGGCGCCCGCGCCGATCTGGAGGAACCCGAGCCCGCCGGCGACGGGCACCGGGGTCAGCCTGTCGGTGGTCGTGCCGTCACCCAACTGGCCTTCGAGATTCCTTCCCCAGCAGTAGGCCTGCCACCCGAGGCGAGCGCGCAGCTGTGATTGCCGCCCGTACTGACGGCAGTGAAGGTCAGCCCCGCCGCCGCCGCCGTGGCGCTGTGTAAAAAGAACTCCTGAGCGCATGACTCCCGAACGGTCTCGGCCAACTCGGCGACGGCACCACCACCTCACGTCTCACCGCGGTAGCGGTTGCGGGGCAACGCCAGTTCCGTCAGGTGAGTGCGGGCCAGCTCCACACCTGCGGCGTGACCACGACCGACAGGCGTACTGCTGGGGGAATGGCAATGTTGGACAGACGGGGGATGGCAAGACCAGCAATCGGCTCTGGCCGAAGGTCCCGGTGGCCGGCGGGCTGGATTTCACCCGCGTGAGCGCGGGCCATTTCCACGCCTGTGGCGAGACCACGAACAAGCGGGCCCACTGCTGGGGCTGGAATCTTGAAGGCGCGATCGGCGACGGGACCAAGACCATGCGCCTGAGCCCGGTCCCGGTTGCCGGCGGGCTCTTGTTCAGCCAAGTCAGTGCGGGCAGCTCCCATACCTGTGGGAGGACCCCCGCCGCTGTGGCCTACTGCTGGGGCTGGAATGGTTACGGCAAGCTAGGCGACGGCACTTTTTCCGATCAGCTGACGCCCTCCCCGGTTGCCGGTAGCGATTAGTCGGGACGGTAGACGATCGATCAGTCCTTGGTGGAGGGTTGAAGCGACAGCGAGCCGGCCCATGACTCGCTGTCGCTTCTACGTCGGGCGACCCTTGCCGACGGCCACAGGCTTGACTCGGCTACGCGGATAGCATAACCTAGAGGTTATGAAACCTAGAGGTTATGAAAAGCACCGTCCCAAACGGCTCGACCAAGTCTTCGCCGCCCTCGCGGATGCCACCCGCCGTGACATCCTGGCCCGCCTCGCATCGGGTGAGGCTTCGGTCGCAGAGCTGGCCCGGCCATTCGCCATGAGCCAGCCGGCTATCTCCAAACATCTCAAAGTGTTGGAGCGCGCCGGCCTGGTGTCTCGCGGCCGCGACGCCCAGCGGCGCCCGCGCCGGCTAGAGGCCAAGCCGCTGGCGGAAGCCACCCAATGGCTGGAGAACTACCGCCGGTTCTGGGAGGGCTCCTTCGGCCTCCTCGACACTCTGCTGGACGAGTTGAAGGCCCGGGAACGGGAAGGCGAGCGCCCCAATCCGTAGCGGCCGCCGGCTCGGACTATCATCGACAAAGGAGATCCTTCATGACCAGCCCCAGCATGCCGAATCCCACCACATTCGCGACGCCCTCCGACAGGGAGGTGGTCGTGACCAGGGTCGTGGATGCGCCCCGGAGGCTGGTTTTCGAGGCGTGGACCAGTCCGAAGCACGTGCCACTCTGGATGCTCGGCCCCGAAGGGTGGACCATGCCCGTGTGCGAAATCGATCTGCGGCCCGGCGGCGCTTGGCACTTCGTCTGGCGCCGGGCTGACGGCACTGAGATGGGAATGCACGGCGTGTACCGGGAGGTCAGCCCGCCCGAGCGGGTGGTCCATACCGAATCGTGGGGAGCGGACTGGCCGGAGACGATCAACACGCTGGTTCTCTCGGAACAGGCCGGGAAGACGACCATCACCCTGACGGTGCTCTACCCCTCGAAGGAAGCGCGGGATGCGGCGCTCAAGACGGGGATGAAGGAGGGCCTGTCCGAGAGCCTGGCTCGACTGGCCGAGCACCTGCGAACGGCCGCGTGAGCAGCAGTCACTTCAAGCGAAGAGGACAACCGGATGCAGAAGATCGTTCCGTTCCTGTGGTTCGACCACCAGGCCGAAGAGGCGATGAATTTCTATGTCTCTCTCTTCCACGACTCCAAGGTTCTCAGCGTCACCCGGTACGGTGCCGCGGGGCCGGGGCCCAAGGGGTCGGTCATGTCGGCCACATTCCAGCTCGAAGGACAGGAGTTCTATGCCCTGAACGGCGGCCCGCAGTTCAGCTTCACCCCGGCGATCTCCCTTTTCGTGAACTGCGAGGCGCAGCAGGAGGTGGACGAGCTGTGGGAGAAGCTTTCCCAGGGCGGCGAGAAGCAGCCCTGCGGCTGGCTGAAGGACAGGTACGGCCTGTCGTGGCAGATCATTCCCACGGCTTTGGGCAAGATGCTGCAGGACAAGGATCCCCAGAAATCGACGAGAGTGATGCAGGCGATGATGCAGATGACCAGGATCGACATCGCGCGTTTGAAGCAGGCCTACGACGGCGCCTGACCGGCGGGAGTGAAGCTGGGCCCTCCGCGCGATCGGAAGGCGCAATCCCGTCCTCAAGGCGGCGGCGGTGAAGGTGGCAAAGCGTTTGGCCCTGTCGCAGGAAGGGGCGTCCCGGTGGGTCGGCAAGGACGCGTTGCGCGGGTTGGCCTGACAGCTCAGCCCAGACGACGTGCCACCCGATCGAGTGGGCCGATCACCAGGTCGGCAAGCGAGCCCTCGTCCCGAGCTACCGGCAGCCCCGTCCCCTCCCACTCGGTGAAGCCGCCGGGCATGTCGAGCACGTCGGCCATGCCGCGCGCGTTCAGCAGGCTCGCCGCGATCGCCGACCGAGTCCCGCCCTGGCAGTGCACCACCAGCGGCCGGCCCTGGGGAAGGTCTCCGATTCGATCCTCGATCTCTCCCGCCGGAATGTTGACCACTCCCGGAATGTGCCCGGCCTCCCACTCGGCGCGGCTTCGCACGTCCACCACCACCGCCGTGCCGGCGTCGAGCCGCTGGGCGAGCTCGCGCGCAGAGATCCGGCCGAAGCTCGCGAGCGAACGGCCGGCATGGGTCCAGGCCCCGAGCGCGTCGAGGCCGAAGGAGCCTGCCACACGGTCCAGTCCGATCATGGCCAGGTCCCGCAGCGCGAGCTCCGACTGCCGGCCGTCCGGCTTCGCCGAGAAGAGATAGACATCCCGGTCGTAAGGTACGACCCAGCCAGCCCAGGTCGTGAACCAATTGTTGAACGGGATGTTGATGCTGCCCGGTAGGTGCCCCGTCGCAAACTCCGCCGACGAGCGCATGTCCACCACGAGCTCACCGCGGTCGAGCACCTCGGCCACCCGCTCGGCCGGAAGTGGGACAGGACGGGGAGGTCCTCCGAGCGCGCGTGGACCCTCCTTGTTGATGCGCTTCATGGTCCCGAAATACCTCGGCGGGTCGGGCTGCCCCTCGAGCACCAGGCGCACGAACTCCGCCTCGTCGGTTACCGCGAACGCCCAGTTGAACCGCCGCTCGTATCCCACCGTGCTCTGGGGGATGGCGCTCAACCCTTTGCCGCACGCCGAGCCGGCTCCATGTCCCGGCCAGATCTGCAGGTAGTCGGGCTGCGACTTGAAGCGCTGAACGCTCCGGAAGAGCGTCCTCGCCGCCGATTCCGCCGTTCCCTCGACCCGCGCCGCCCGCTCGAGGAGGTCGGGCCGCCCGACGTCGCCCACGAAGACGAAGTCTCCGGTCACCGCGGCGATCGGCTCCGTAGCTGCCGCGCCATCGGTAATCAAGAAGGTCAGGTGCTCAGGCGTGTGACCGGGAGTGTGATGCACGGTGACACCGACCCGTCCGAGCGTGAATCCGCCGCCGTCGAGGAGCCCGACGGCGGAGTCGGATGCGGCGAAGTCGTAGCGCCAGTCGGTGCCACCCTCATCGGAGAGATAGAGTTTCGCACCGGCTGTGGCCGCCAGCTCGCGGCTGCCGGAGACGAAGTCGGCGTGGATGTGGGTCTCGGTGACGTGGGCGATGCGGAGATTGAGCGCGGCGGCATGGGCGAGGTACTGATCGATGTCGCGGGTGGCGTCGATGACGAGCGCCTCCCGCGCCTCGCTACAGCCGATCAGGTAGCCCGCCTGGGCGAGCTTGGGGTCCCAGAAGCGGTGGACCAGCACTAGCGGCGCCCGGGCCGCCGGAATACGGGGCGCCGCTCGTCCTCGTCGAGCTCGATGCGCGGGCGGCGCGGCCCCGACTGCCTGGGCTCGGCCTTCTTCGGCTCGGGAGGCGGCGCCTTGCGTGGCGCCGGCACCGCCGGCTGCTGCTGCTGCACCGGCGGCTTGCGCGCGACGTGAAGCTGTTCCGGCGGCGGCGGCTCTTTGGGCCGCCCTTCCGACGCCGTCGTCGCCAGCAGTCCCATCGCGGATTGGGCGGCGATGCGGATGGTCTGGAGCGTGGTGTCGAGCGCGTCGCGGAGCCTCGCGTCGACCCTCGGCGCCTCCGCCGCGAGCACCTCACGGATCAGCGCCCGGGCAGTGTCCGGCCCCACCGCCAAGCCCAGCTCGGCCAGACGATCGCACATCATCTCCACCGTCTGCAAGCTGGGCTCGTGCCCCGCCATTCGCTGGCTGATCTCGCTCATGGGGAGTGCCTCCATGTCACAGGTCGCACGCGCGCCAGAGATACCAGCACGCGACCGAGCGGTACGGCCGCCAGCGCTCCGCGCGCCGGGTGATGGTCACCGCCGCCGGCAGCCGGCGGCTGCCGAAGGTGAGCGCAAAGCCCTTGCGGATGCCGAGGTCGCTGACCGGCAGCACGTCTCCCCGGCCGAGCCGGAACATGAGCAGCATCTCCGCGGTCCAGCGGCCCACGCCACGCACCTGGATCAGTCGCTCGATGATGTCCTCGTCAGCCATCGACCGCACCCGCGAGAGCGGGGGCACGGTGCGGTCCAGGCAGCGCTCCGCGAGGTCGCGGAGGGCGACGGTCTTCGCGGTGGAGAGCCCCACCGCGCGGAGCCGCTCCGGCGGGGTGGCGAGGATGTCGCGCGGGGTGGGGAAGCGCTTGGGGAAATAGATCGCCCGGACCCGGCCGAGGATGGTGCCGGCGGCAGTGCCGGAGAGCTGCTGATAGACGATGGCCCGGGCGACGGCGGCGAAGAGACTCTGGGTGGGCCGGGGACGAAGGCCGAAAGGGCCCACACGCGCGATCAGCCCGCCGAGCGTGGGATCGGACTCCGCGAGGTGCCGGCACGCCAGGGCGGGATCGTAGTCCAGCCCCGACATGGCGAGCGGTCGGGCGGTCATGGTCTCAAGATAACCGAATCCTTGACGCGCCCGCCGCGGCGCGTTCGCTTTGGCCGATGCATTCGGAAGAATTCCGCCGCCACGGCCACGAGCTGGTGGATTGGATGGCCGACTACCTGAGCGGGGTGGGCAGCCTGCCGATCACTCCGGACGTCGGACCAGGCGACATCCGCCGGCGCCTTCCAGTGTCTCCACCGAATGAGGGCGAGCCGTTCGCGGTGCTGTTCGACGACTTTCGCGAGCTGATCGTTCCCGGGATGACCCACTGGAACCATCCGGGATGGTTCGCCTATTTCCCGGGCAACAACAGCGCGCCCTCGATTCTGGCGGAGATGCTGACGGCGGCCATGGGCGCGCAGTGCATGTCCTGGGCGACGTCGCCCGCGGCCACGGAGCTGGAGCAGGTGGTCATGGAGTGGCTGCGGCAGATGATCGGTCTGCCGGAGGAGTTCGTCGGGGTCATCCAGGACACGGCCTCGACCGCCACGCTGGTGGCGCTGCTCTCCGCGCGAGAGCGCGCCACGGACGGCGCCAGCGGCCGGCAAGGAATGGAGGGCGGCCCCGGCCTCACGGTCTACGCCTCGGCCGAGGCGCACTCGTCCATCGATAAGGGCGCAAAGCTGGCCGGCTATGGACTGGACCGGCTGCGCCGGATCCCCGGCGACGAGGCGTTCGCGCTCGACCCGGCGGCACTCGAGCGGGCGATCCAGGAAGACGTCGCCTCAGGGCTCACACCCGCCTGCGTGGTGGCCTCCATCGGGACGACCTCTTCCACCGCGGTGGACCCGGTTCCCGTAGTGGCGGAGATCTGCCGCCGCTACGGAGTCTGGCTGCACGTGGACGCGGCCTACGCGGGCTCCGCCGCCATCGTGCCGGAGCTCAGGGGGTACTTCGCGGGAATGGACCTGGCGGACAGCGTCGTTCTCAATCCCCACAAGTGGCTGCTGACCAACTTCGACTGCACGGCCTACTACGTCCGCGACCGCGACGCCTTGCTCTCCACCTTCAGCCTGACACCGGAATACCTGCGCACCGTGCACGATGCGGACGTGGTCAACTACCGCGACTGGGGGATTCAGCTCGGCAGACGGTTCCGCGGGCTCAAGCTCTGGTTCGTGATCCGGAGCTACGGGGTGGAGGGCCTGCGCGCGGTCATACGGCGCCACGTCGGCCTCGCGGCGGAGCTCGCCGGCTGGGTGGACCAGGCGCCGGATTTCGAGCGGATGGCCCCGGCGCCGTTCGGGCTGGTGTGCTTCCGCTACCGGCCCGCGGGGAAATCGGAGCTGGAGCTGGACGGGATGAACCAGCGGCTGCTGGCTGAAGTCAACGCGACCCGCCGGGTGTTCCTCACCCACACCCGGCTGGGGGGGCGCTACGTGATCCGCATGGCGATCGGTCAGCGTGCCACCGAGCGGGAGCACGTGGTGCAGGCCTGGGAGCTGGTTCGGGTGGCGGCAGGGAAGCTGCGATGAGGCCGGCCCCGCCCGATGTCATCCTGAGCGAAGCGAAGGAGGCTAAACCGCCCTATGGCTCCTTCGCTTCGCTCAGGATGACAGTATGGGTACTTCGCCCCTGACGATCACAGCGCCCCCAGCTCCCACGGCCCCCAGATCGCGAAGGTCATGCCCTTCTCGCCGGCCGGGTTCTGCAGCGGTCGGGTCTCACCCTGAATGTTCACGAAGAGCGTGCGGCCCTGCGGGCTGAAGCAGGCGCCGGCCCACTCCGAGCTGTTCAGGTCGTTGCGGACCAGGTCGAAGATCTCCCCCCCGCGGGTGAGGCCCCGCACGTGCTGGACGCCGCTGCCGTCCTCGCACAGGACCAGCCCGCCCCGGGGACTGACGCAGATGTTGTCAGGACTGTTGAGGACCTCCAGCGACGGGGACTCGAAGATGAGCTGGAGCTCCCGGCGGCCGATATGGTACTGCCAGACCTGGCCGGCTCCCGCGTCGCCGCCGCTGGTGGCGTTGAAGAAGATGCTCCGATCACCGTACCAGCACCCTTCCAGCCGGGCGAACTGCGCGGCGCCCTTCTCCAGTCCCTGGTTGTACACGAATCCGCTCGGCAGCTCGCGGGCATCGGAGTCCGGCTCCGGGATGCTGACCCACTTGACCTTCATCGGGGCGAAGCGCCGCTGGCCGGTCATAGTGTTGTACTGCGGCTTGCCCTCGATGGTGAGGATCT
>JACCRH010000491.1 GCA_013813675.1 Gemmatimonadales bacterium | reverse complement strand
TCTTCGAGGCATCGTCGGCGATCGAGGTCCAGCCGCTCTTCGACACCGAGGAAACCAAGAGCACCGGACTCGTGAACCGGCTCATCGCCGAAGCCGACCACCCACAGGCGGACGTCTTCTGGTCCGGAGATCCTGCGCGCGTGTTCCTGCTCGTCGAGCGCGGGCTCGTCGAGCCGTACGTCTCGCCGGCGGCGACATCCATCCCGGAGGCGTTCAAGGCAGCCGACGGGTCCTGGACCGGGGTTGCGGGCCGCGTGCGCGTCCTGCTCGTCAACCGGAACAGAGTGAAGCCCGGAGAGATTCCGACCTCGGTGCGGGACCTCGCCGATCCCCGGTGGCGCGGGCAGACCGCGATCGCGAACCCGCTGTTCGGTACGACGACCATGCATGTCGCCGCCTGGTTCGCCGCCTGGGGCGACTCGGCGGCAACGGCGTTTCTCGACACACTCAGGGCCAACGACGTGCGGATCGCGAGCTCCAACGGCGAGGTCAAGCGTCTCGTCACGTCGGGGGAAGTGGCGTTCGGGTTGACCGACACGGACGACGCGAATGAAGCTATCTCTGGCGGGGCGAACGTGGCGGTCGTGTACCCCGATCAGGACGGCTTCGGCGCTCTCGTCATGCCGACGGTCGTGGTCCTGGTGCGAGGGTCCCCGCACCCCGAGGCGGGCCGGCAACTGATTGACTACATCGTCTCACCCGATGTCGAACGGAGCTTGGCGGACCGGGCCGGGTACATGGCGCTCGGCACCCCAAGAACAGGCTTGCCGTCGATCCGTAGCGTCGCGGCTGTGCGCGCTATGCAGGTCGATTACGCCAAGGTGGCCGACGCGATGGAGCGCATCCAGCCGTGGCTCCGCGGGTGGGTCGGATTGGAGTGAGTCTCCTCCGAGGCCATGCGGAGCGGTACGTGCTCGCAGCCGTCACTGTAGTGTTCATCCTGCTGATTCTCCTGCCGCTCGCTGTTCCCGCTATTGCACTGCTCGGAGCGGATGGAGAACAGCTCAGCGCCTCTCTCCGCTTGCTCCAGTCCGCCGCACTATGGGGCCTGGTCCTGAAGTCGGCGGTACTCGCGGCCGCGGTCACGGCGCTCGCGCTCGGGGTGGGCGTGCCACTGGGAGCACTCGTGGGGCGCGGCCGTGTGTGGGGGCGATGGTGGGCGCTCCTCCTCCACGCGCTCCCCATCTTTCTCCCGCCCTTCATTCTGGCGTTGGGATGGTTTCATCTCTTCGGACGCGAGGGTCTCGCCGGTGGAGCCGCCTCGTCGGCCCTCCTCTTCAGCCCCGTGGGGGTGATCCTCGTACTCGGCGTCACCTTCGCGCCGGTCGCTACCGTGCTGACGGTGCTGGGCCTCCGCGGGGTTGATCCTTCTCTCGCCGATGCCGCGCGTGTCGCCGCTTCCCCTGCGCGGGTGACGACGCGCATCCTCCTTCCCTTGGCCCGGCCCGCGATCGGGCTCGCGGCCATCATCGTCTTCGCGCTCGCTCTCTCCGAGGTGGGCGTGGCGATGTTCCTACGCGTTGACGTGTATCCCACTGTGGTTTTCACCCGACTCGGCGGGATCGACTACAACCCGGGTGAGGCGGTGGTGCTTGCCCTCCCCCTGGTCGCGGTGACACTCCTGCTCGTGCTGGGGGAGCGGTGGGCGGCTGGTGGTCGTTCGGTGAGTGCACTGCGCCTGGGCCAGCGGCATAGTGGCGGGGGCAATCCGCGGTCTTCGGGCGTGCTCCCGAGTTTTGTCGCGTGGGCCGCGGGCGCGATGTCCCTCGTTCCCCTCGCAGCACTCGCGTGGGCGGCACGTGACGGCTATGGCCAGGTCGGGTGGTGGCTCGGTGCGAGCTTGCAGGAGAGCCTGGTGACCGCAGCAGTAGCGGCTACGGCGATCGTCGCTGCAGGCGTGATCGCGGGCCACGCCCTCGCCCGGGGCCGGCCCGGTGGCAGGGTGCTCGATAGTCTCCTGGTTCTCGGATTCGTCGCGCCGGCGGCACTCCTCGGCGTCGGCGTGATCGGCCTGTGGAATCGCCCGGGCACACAGTGGATCTACGGCAGCCTGGGAATCGTCGTGCTCGGCGTCGTCGGCCGTTACGCAATCTTCGGCAGCCGGGTGGTGGCGTCGGCCGTGGCGCAGAGTCCTCGGCACCTCGAGGAGGCGGCCGCCGCATTCGGCGCGGGGTACCTCCGGCGGCTCGGTTGGATCGTGGTGCCCGTCCACGCGCGGGGCGTTGTGGCGGCGTGGCTACTCACCGTCGTTTTCGTGCTGCGCGATCTGGAGACCACCATCCTGATCCGTCCGCCCGGCCGCGCGACGCTGCCCGTCCGGATCTTCACCCTGGAGGCGAACGGGCCGCCCGGGATCGTCGCGGCACTCGCCATCCTGCACGTCGTGCTCACGGCCGCGGTGGTCGCGATCGGCGCTATGGCGCTCCGGCCGGGCCGGCGCGCATGACTCTCGCGCTCGCCCTCGAGGACGTGCACTTCCGCTACGGCTCGACCACCGTGCTCTCAGGGGTCAGCCTGACCGTGCTCCGGGGGGAGGTTCTGGCGGTCGTCGGTCCGTCCGGCAGCGGCAAGAGCAGTGTGCTCCGCCTGCTCCTTGGTTTGGAGGTCCCTGAACGGGGGAGGGTGCATGTTGACGGCCGTCTGGCCAGTGTCGCTGGACGTTTGATCGAGCCGCCCGAGCAGCGGAACCTGGCCGTGGTGTTCCAGGACCTCGCGCTTTGGCCGCACCTCTCGGTCGAGGGCAATCTCGCGTTCGGTCTTGAGTCGCGCGGGGTGCCACGCGACGAGCGCTGGCGTCGCATCGCGGACATCCTCGACCGAGTGGGCTTGACGAGCAAGCGGGGGCGCTACCCCCGAGAGCTGTCGGGGGGTGAGCAACAGCGTACGGCTATTGCGCGAGCGCTCGTACTGGCCCCGGCCGCCGTGCTCCTAGACGAGCCGCTCTCCAACCTCGACGTTGCGCTCCGCCGAGAGCTCCTCCTCCTCGTCCGCCAGCTTTTTATGGAACGCAACACCGCAGCACTCTACGTGACGCACGACCTCCGGGAGGCGCTGAACCTCGTGGACCGCCTCGCCGTGCTCGAAGGCGGGCG
>JACCRH010000483.1 GCA_013813675.1 Gemmatimonadales bacterium | reverse complement strand
CCCCGGTAAGCACGACTCCCGCGGGTAAGCGCTGATGATAGCCTGCACGCGTCACTTCATCCAGCGCATACTCGAGGACTTCCTGGAGCCGCATGTGCATGATGTGCGCCAACACCCGCCGCTGCGCATTTCTGGCGCCCTGGCCCGGCGTACTGGGGAGGTCGATCACGTCGCTCTCCGGCACCAGCGGCTCGAAGCCGGCCCCATACCGCTCCTTCAGCCGCTCGGCGTCGAGCTGGGTCACCTGCAGGCCGTGCACGATGTCGGCGGTGACGTGCCCTCCGGCGCAGAGCAGCGATCCGGTGTGGCGGATCTTGCCGTTGTGAAAGATGGAGACGTTGGTGGATCCGCCGCCCAGCTCGACGATGGCGCAGCCCAGCTCGATCTCGTCGGCCGTGAGCACCGCGAGCGAGCCCGCGAGCGGCTCCAGCACGAAATCGGCCACATGGTATCCCGCCCGCTCCACGCACTTCCGCAGGTTCTGCAGCACGCTGGAGAGCACCGTCACCAGATACACCTCGGCCTCCAGCCGCGACCCGGTCATCCCGATCGGCTCGTTGATGCCGCCCTGCTGATCGATCAGATAGTCCTGCGGGATGGCGTGCAGCAGCTCGTGGTCCCGGCCGAAGCTGATGTTGCTCGCCATGTCGTTCACCCGGGCCACGTCGCTGGTCCGAATCTCGTCGCCGGTGACCGAGACCATGCCGTGGGAGCTCCGCCCGGCCACGTGCTCCCCCGCGATCCCGCAATAGAGCGAGCCCACCTGTACGCCGGCCATCCGCTGAGCGCTCTTCATCGCCTTGTCGATGGCGCGGGTGGTCTCTTCGATGTCGCGAACCACCCCGCGGCGGATCCCGCCGCTGCGCTCGACCCCGACCCCGAGAATGCGGCACCCGGCGTCGCGCGGATCGCCGGTTACCTCGGCGATGAGCGCCACCGCCTTGGTGGAGCCCAGGTCGAGGGCCGAAACCAGCCGCTGGGGCTGGGCGCTCACGCTCGGGCCTTTCGGACGACCACCTGGCCAGCGAATCGCCCATCGAGGTCCCGGTCCACGCGCCCCTGCCGGGCGAGGGCTTGCTCCACCGCCGTCACCGCTCGAATGTCCTCCGCCGTTAGCGTGGAGCCGAACCAGAACCACCGTCCACCCACCTCGAAGACCACGTCGGGCCCGACCCGCCAGGCGGCGTCGATCCGCGCGAACAGACTCGGATCGAACTCCTTGGCCATCGCCAGCGCCGCGGCCACGACCCGGCCTCCGCCGATCAACACCGGAAGATCGGGCGCCGCGCCCAGTGGATCGAAGGGGAGAACTTCGGCGCGCTCGTTCAGCATCGCGAGCCGGTCACCTTTCGGCGTGAGCGCCACCGGCTGGTCCTCGTCGAGCTCGATCCGCAGCGTTCCCGGCGCCCGGCTCCCCACTTTGGCGCCAGCTACTCCGGGGAGTGCCCGAAGTCGCCCCGCCACCGGCTCGTGCGCATCGAACACGCTGGCGCGCGGCGCGATCTCCGCGGCTCGGATCACTTTCGCCGCATCAAGATAGTGCAATCCGACGATCTCCACCCGCCGCACCCGGAAGAATTCCAGGTGCCGGAGGCCGAACGGAAGCGCGAACCACAGTGCCAGCGCGACGCCGCACGCGCCGGCCACCCAGCGAGCCTGCTTCAGGCGGCGCTGAGCCACCGGACCAGCTCGGGTGCGACGCGGGTGATGTCCCCCGCGCCGAGCGTCAGCACCACGTCACCCGGCTCGAGCGCCTCTCCCACTCGGCGTCCGACGTCGGCCCGCACCGGCTCGAAGCGGGCGTCCGCGCCGGCCCGCGCCGCCGCTTCGGCCACCTGCCGCCCGCTCACGCCGGGGACGGGCTGCTCCCGCGCTGGATAGATCTCGGTGACGAAGACCAGGTCGGCGGCGGCGAGCGCCTGCCCCATGGCCTCGCCGTGCGCGATCGTCCGGGAGTAGAGGTGCGGCTGAAACACCGCCACGATCCTTCGGCCCGGATATGCCTGCCGGGCGGCCGCGAGTGTCGCTACCAGCTCCGAAGGATGGTGCGCGTAATCGTCCACCACCGCGACACCCCCGTGCTCACCCAGTCGCTCGAACCGGCGGCCCACGCCGGAGAATGCCGCCAGCGCGTCCGCGGCCGGCTGCAGCGCTCCGCCGAGCGCTTCGACCGCGCCTAGCGCCGCGACGGCGTTCCGCAGGTTGTGGATGCCCGGCACCCGAAGCCGCAACTTCAGCGCACGGTCACCGCTCCAAGTCACGGTCGCATCGGTGCCCTGGGCCCCCTGCGCCACGTCGCTGATCCGGACATCCGCATCGGCGGCGAAGCCGAAGCGGCGGGCGCCGTGCACCCGAGCCGCCACCCGCAGAGCGCCGGCGTCGTCCGCGTTCACCAGGGCGACTCGAGCCCGCCCGGCGAACTCGACGAAGGCGTCCTCCAACGCGGCCACCGAGCCGTAGCATTCCAGGTGGTCCGCCTCGACGTTGTTGACGATCGCGACCGTGGGATAGAGGGTCAGAAACGCCTGGTCATACTCATCGGCCTCGACCACGAAGAGGCTGTCTCCATCTATCCGGGCATTCCCGCCCCAAGCGGCCACCCGCCCCCCGGCGAGCCCCGTGGGTCTCAGCCCGGCCGCGGCCAGTGCTTCAGTGGTCATCACGGTGGTGGTGGTTTTCCCGTGGGTGCCTGACACGCCGACCGACCTGGCATCACCCACGAGCGCGGCCAGGGCGACCTTCCTTGGAACTACCGGCAGGTTCAGCTCTCGGGCTCGGCGCAGTTCCGGGTGGTCGGCGGG
>JACCRH010000228.1 GCA_013813675.1 Gemmatimonadales bacterium | reverse complement strand
TCACCGACTGGACTCAGGAAGCGATCACCGCGGTCCGAACGGTTCGCGATCTGGTGCGCCGGGTGGAGCGCGACGAGCTGAGAGTCCGGTCGCACCCCCGCGATACGTTGGAGCTCCAGCGCTTCCTCGCCCAGCAGGTCAGGCGGGCGCTACTGGCCCTCTTCGCGTTCACGGTCGCCCTGATCACCAGCGTGCTCTATCTCGCGACCCGGCGGCTCGCCATCCTGGTGCCGGGATTGCTGCTCTCGTTCGGAATGTTCCTGGTGATCTTCCTGCTGCCGGCGCACCTGTTTCAGAATCCTCTCCGATTCCGCCGGAGGTGGCCCGGGCGATAGTCCCGGCGCGCACTCACGGGGCCTGGATCATTCCGTTGTAGGTGATGGTGTTGCCGCCGCCTGACGCGGCCAGGTAAGTGACCTCGAACTCCGCCCTGCAGCCTCCGTTGGCCCAGATGTCCGACCGACCGAAGCCCCAGCTCGAGTTCTGGCGACAGAGGCCTCGGCCGGTCAGATCTCGAACTCCCCCTGGCAGCCGCGGCCCACCCAGATGGACGAGTCGTCGATGGCAACCGCCACACACCACACGAGTGGACGAACCCTGGGGGGCCTGCTGAGGGAAGAGAGCATAACGTCTCCGGTAGGTCGATTCAGAACCCGCGGGTACGCTCGAGGAATAGGGTGCGATCCGATCACCTCTGCCTCGCACCAGTCGAAGATACGACTTGGCACAATCGCCGCTAGGCCACGCGTGGCTTGCGCGGTGTCGAGCGCCGGGGCAAGATGAATTCCGCGGACTACCGGAGCTCTGCCCCATGACCGAAAGACACGCATTGATCTGCCGAGGCCTGGTCCAGTGTCTGGTTGCCAGCCTGATCCTCGAGGGCTGCTCCAGGCCGAGCCCACAGGCGGATAAGACCCCGGCCGGGGCGGCGGCGGACCCCGCGCCGGCCACCACGCCGGCCACCCGGGACTCTTCGCCGAGGTTCGTGAATACGCTGTGGAAGGTGAGCCGTTCCTCGGGGGTAGAGCCAGGCCAACTGTACGTGTTCTTTGCCGACGGCACGCTGCTCATCACTTCGTCACACAGCACTCCCGCGCTCGGTCGCTGGGAGCACCGGGCGGACACGTTGACGCTGATCGAGGAGGGGCTGCGCCATCCCGCGACGGTCGTGCGCCTGGTGGCCGATACCTTCGCTATCACGGTTCGAGGCGGCGGTAAACCGCTGGATATCACCTTCGTACGGGAAAAGGCCCCGTGAGATTGAAGCGGCCCGCGTAACACACCCGCGCTCAGTGCACGGCCGACGCGGAGGTGGACGAGGGCTGGCGGCGGCGCGCCAACGGTTGCAGCCCCCGAGCGCGTGACGCCGCCCGATCCGCTTGCCTCTCCCCGGGCGAGGGGCGACCTTTCGCCCATGGATCCGGATCTTCTGCTCGCGGACCTCGCGGCCGGCAAGACGGCCGCGCTGGCGCGGGCGATCTCGGTGGTCGAGAACGGCCGGCCGGGATTCGAGCAGTTGCTCGCGGGGGTCCACCGCTCCCTCGGCCAGGCGCGCCGCATCGGGATCACCGGGCCTCCCGGCGCCGGCAAGTCCACCCTGGTCGAGCGCCTGGTCATCGCCTACCGCGCGGCGGGCCTCCGGGTCGGCGTCGTCGCGATCGACCCCACCAGTCCCTTCACCGGGGGCGCCCTCCTCGGCGACCGCATCCGCTTGGAATCGGTCGCGCTCGACGAGGGCGTCTACATCCGATCGATGGCCAGCCGCGGCTCCCTCGGCGGGCTGGCGACCAGCACTCGCGAGGTCTCCGACCTGCTGGATGCCGCCGGATTCGACCGCATCCTGGTGGAAACCGTGGGCGTGGGCCAGTCGGAGCTCGACGTCACCCGAATGGCGGACACCACCATCCTGGTCCTGGTTCCCGAGTCGGGCGACGGCATCCAGACGCTCAAGTCCGGCGTGATGGAGGCGGTGGACATCTTCGCCGTAAACAAGGCCGACCGCCCGGGCGCCGACAAGCTGCGGCAGGAGATCGAGGTCACCCTTGGCATCCGCCGCGGCAACGCGTATCGCAACATGCCCGCGCACCACGGGTATCGCGCCTCCGGCCGGCCCGGGAAGCCCGCCGCGGCCGAGAGCTCGGCCGCCGGTGATGCGCCGTGGGACCACCCGGTGCTGCTCACCGTGGCCGCCAAGGGCGAGGGAACCGGGGACCTGATCGCCGCGATCGACCGGCATCACGAGTGGCTGGCGCGCTCGGGCTCGCTGGATCAGCGCCGCCGCCGGCGCCTGCTGGAGCGCACCCGCGAAGTGGTCGACCGCGCTGCCCGGCGCTGGATGTGGGGGGAGACCCATGCCGAGCAGGTGATCAACGACCGGCTGGACCAGGTGGTGGACGGCCGGTTGAGCCCCTACGATGTCGCCACCGAGGTGCTGGACGGTCTCAAACAAGGTGCCCGCCTATGACGACGTGGGGAACCGAGCTGGAGCGGGAAGTCGAGCGGCTTCGCGCCGAAGTCGCGGCCTGGCGGGCCAAGGCGGCCGCGCTCCCGGTCCGCACCGATGCGGACCTGTCCTCGGTGTCGGGGCGTGAGGTGGAGCCGCTGTACACGCCGCTCGACCTGCCGCCCGATCCCCAGGCCGCCCTCGGCCTGCCAGGCGACTTCCCCTACACCCGGGGCATCCACCCCACGATGTATCGCGGCCGGCTGTGGACCATGCGGCAGTTCGCCGGGTTCGGCACCGCGCAAGACACCAACGAGCGCTACAAGTTCCTGCTCCAGCGGGGCCAGACCGGCCTCTCCGTGGCCTTCGACTTTCCGACCTTGATGGGCTACGACTCCGACAGCACCCGTTCCGAGGGCGAGGTGGGCAAGTGCGGAGTCGCCATCTCCAGCCTGGCCGACATGGAGACGCTGTTCGAGGGGATACCGCTGGACAAGGTCTCCACCTCGATGACGATCAACGGCCCCGCCGCGATGCTGTTCTGTTTCTATGTGGCGGCGGCGGAAAAGCAGGGCGTGCCGATCGGCCAGCTTCAGGGGACGATTCAGAACGACATCCTGAAGGAGTACATGGCGCAGCACGCCTGGATCTATCCGGCGGAGCCGGCCCTCAAGATCATCGTGGACCTCTTCGAGTGGGCGGCGCAGCACACCCCCAAGTGGAACACCATCTCGATCTCCGGGTACCAC
>JACCRH010000460.1 GCA_013813675.1 Gemmatimonadales bacterium | reverse complement strand
TCGATCTCCCGGCGGAAATGCTCGTCGGTCACCCCTTCCGCCACGGTGCGGACGATCACGCCGCCGGCGTCCTTCGGCAGCAGCTTGGACACCATCTCCCGAAGCTTGGCCCGCTGCTCCCGGCTCTCGATCTTCCGGCTCACGCCCACTTTGGAGGCGTAGGGCATGTAGACCAGGAAGCGCCCGGGCAGAGAGATCTGCGCCGTGACCCTGCAGCCCTTGGTGCCGATCGGCTCTTTGGTGACTTGAACCGGAAGAGTCTGGCCCTTCTTGAGGATGTCCTGGATGCTGGGCACGGCCCTGCGGGGTGAGATCTCTCGCTGCCGGACCTCGCCGCCGCCGTTGCCCGGCCCTCCGTTGGGCCGTCCCCGCCGGCGGCGGTCCTTCCCGGCACGCCACCCGGTTCGTCGGTCGGCGCTGCCTTCTTCTTCAGCGGCGCCGCCTTCCACCGTGGCCGGGGGCGGCGCCGGCTCTACTTCCTCTTCCGCCTCGGCTTCGTCATCCGGCTCCTCATCCTCGTCCGGCTCCAACAGATCGGACGCATGGAGGAAGGCGCTCTTCTCCTGCCCGATGTCCACGAAAGCGGCCTGAATTCCAGGGAGCACCGCTTCGACCCTGCCGAGGTAGATGTCGCCCACGGTGCGCCGGTGGTCGGGGCGATCCACCAGCAGCTCGACCAGCCGGTCGTCCTCCAGGATCGCCACGCGGGTTTCGCGCTGGCTCCCGTTGATCAGGATCTCACGCTTCAAGCGTTCTACCTCGGCAAAGACGGAGGCGCAACACAAACGCGCCTCCAGGCGCGTCGTTGTCCGGGGAAAAAGATACCTGGGACAGGGGGGTATTGGGTATTGGGCTCGGCACTAGTCCGCCACTTCGCCCAGAATCTGCCGCGCGATGACGATCCGCTGGATCTCGCTGGTGCCCTCGCCGATCTCGCAGACCTTGGCGTCGCGCATCATGCGCTCCACCGGGTACTCGGTGGTATAGCCGTACCCGCCGAAGATCTGCACCGCCTTGGTGGTGGTCCGCATGGCCAGCTCGGAACAATACAGCTTGGCCATGGCCGCCTCCTTCTTGAACGGCTTGCCGTTCTGCTTGAGCCAGGCGGCGTGATAGAGCAGATGGGTACCGGCCTCGATCTCCATCGCCATGTCGGCCAGCTGGAAACTCACCGCCTGGAAGCTGCCGATGAAGCGCCCGAACTGCTTCCGGACACCGGCGTACCGGAGGGCCTCCTCGTAGGCCCCTTCCGCGATCCCGAGGGAGAGGGCGGCGATGCCGATGCGGCCACCGTCGAGCGTCTTCAGGAAGTTGATAAAGCCGTAGCCCGGCTTGCCCAGCACGTTCTCCTTGGGCACCACCGCGTCCTCGAAGACCAGCTCCCGGGTATCGCTGGCGCGCCAGCCCATCTTGTCTTCCTTCTTGCCGGCCCGGACGCCCTTGGTCTTGGGCAGGTCCTCCGCGTGCCCGACGCCGAGGCCGCGGCACTGCTCGAGGTCCACCGTGTCCTTGGTGACGATGAAGCTGGTGATCCCCTTGTTTCCCTGCCCCGGCTCGGTGCGCGCGGTCACCGAGAAGATCTCGCCCACGCCGGCGTGGGTGATGAACACCTTGGAGCCGTTGAGGAGATAGTGGTCGCCCCGGTCGGCGGCGGTGGTGGCGGTGCCGCCGGCGTCGCTGCCGGCACCGGTTTCGGTCAGCCCGAATCCGCCCAGCACCTTTCCCGACGCCAGCAGGGGCACGTACTGCCGCTGCTGGACCTCGGTGCCGAACTCGACGATCGGCGAAGTACCAAGATTGGTGTGGGCGCTGATGGTGAGCGCGTGGCTCGCGTCCACCTTGGCCATCTCGTGGATGGTGATGTAGTAGGAGAGCTGATCCATTCCGGCGCCGCCGAGCGCCTCGCTCCACGGTACGCCGAGCAGGCCGAGTTCGCCCATCGCCTTGATGTTCTGCCAGGGAAATTCGGAGGTGCGGTCGAGCTCGCGGGCGACCGGCGCGATCTGGTCCCGGGAAAACTCGCGGACCATCTCGCGAACCTGGTGATGATGCTCGGTGAAGTAGAGGGAATGGTCCATGATCGGTCCCGGAGGAGGTGCGCGCGGGGTTGGGTCGGAGCGCAATATAGCGAGTCGGCGCTTGCGCGGTGTGGGGCTCGGCCCGATCTTAGCGAGCCCACGTACCCAAGCCCTTGCCATCGCCGGTCTCGGAGGTCTCATGCCCCGCTGGACGGCCGTGCCCCTCGCGATCATCCTGGCCGGACCAGTCGCCGCTTGCGGCGACCCCAAGCCGGACCCGAACAATCCGTTCGCCCAGCTCACCGCCGCCGCCGAGCAGATGGAGAAGACGGCGGAAGGGTTCACCAGCAACCGGAAGCCGGTTCCGCCGATCGCCTTCCGGGAGCTGATGGACTTTCTTCCCCGGCAGATGGCGGGGATGAAGGCGGACGAGCCGAAGGGTGAGACCACTACCGCGGGGAGCTGGCAGTACTCCCAGGCGGAGGTGGACTTCCGAAGCGAAGACGGGAAGCGGAACGCGGACGTCGGCATCTTCGACTATGCCCACATCCCGTTTCTCTACGTTCCCTTCACCATGATGCTCAACATGAACGTGGCCCGCGAGAGCACCGAGGGCTACGAGCGGAGCGTGAAGATCGACGGTTATCCGGCGTTCGAGGAGTGGAACAAGAGCGGCAACAGCGAGATCGTGGTGCTGGTGGGTGAGCGGTTCATCGTCAAGGCCGACACCCGCGGGTTGGGCGAAGGGTCGGCGAAGAAGATCGTGGAGGACCTGGACCTCAAGGGCCTGGCGGCGAAGGGGAAGTAGCCGCGGGGCGCTCCAACCGCACCAGCAGCCGCCGCAGCTCCGCCTCGAACTTGGCGCGGAATCGGGGCCCCACCGCCGGTCTCGGGGCACTTCCCTCCCCCGCGTCACCCGCGGCCAGCTGGGCGAGGGCGCGGTCTCCCAGTACCACGTAAGCCGGAACGCCCATCTCCCGCGCCACCGCCGCCCGCCATTCCTCCAGTGCCAGCTCGGCCACACTCGACCCGGTGGTCGGCCCACGATGCGTCACCACGCCAAGCGCTCCCAGGATCGTCGCACCGTAGCGCTCGGCGATCGCGGCACCCACCCCCGGCACATCGGCCAGTGCGCTAGCGGTGGGAGGGGGATTCCGGGCCAGCCGGAGCAGCACGTCTGGCTCGAGCAGGCAGCCGCCCCATGGTCCCGCCTTGCCGCCGAGGGCCTGGCGCATCCGCCCGAGTCGTTCGGTCACCGTGGCGGGAAGTGGCCGCACCGGCGGATGGGCGCGGCAGCGGTCGCAGCCCGAGCAGCCGGCGAGACGCTCACCGAAGTAGCCCACCAGCGCGCGCCGGCGGCACCCCCGGCCGCGGGCGTACTGCTCCATGGCCCGAAGGCGGTCCTGGGCGCGGCGGCGCCGCTGCCATACGGGCCCCCAGTTCACCGGACCCAGGTCGGGCCTCAGCTCCTGCCACAGGCGGTCGGCGGACTCGCGCACGTTGGCCGGCACCCCCGTCGCCTTTGCCCGGTGCGCCCAGATGCGTTCGAGCATCCGCTTGGGCGGGAAGGTGACGTCGAGCTGCCGGCGGTGCAGCGTGGAGTCGCTGGGATGCCAGAGCAGCACGCAGCGGGCGAACTCGCCATCGCGGCCTGCCCGTCCAGCCTCCTGATAGTATGACTCGGGCGTGGGCGGCAAGGTCCAGTGCACCACCAGCCTGACCGTGGGCTTGTCGATGCCCATGCCGAAGGCACAGGTGGCCACTACGACATCGATCCGGTCGGCGAGAAAGGCGTCGAGGATGGCGGCCCGCCGGGCACGGTCGAGCCCCGCGTGGTAGGGGGCGGCGCGATGCCCGGCCGCGACCAGCGCCCGTGCCACGCCTTCGGTGACGCTCCGGGTCGGCGCGTAGACGATGGCCATGCGGTCGTCGCCGGAGATCAGCCGGCGCAGCGCCTGCAGCCGGTCGCGGTCGTCGCGGACTCGAACGACGCCGAACCATAGGTTTTCCCGGTCGAACGACCCCAGGTGCTCGGCGAACCGGCCGGGCCCGAATCCCAACCCGCGGGCGATCTCCTCCCGGACGGCGGGGGTGGCGCTCCCGGTCAGGGCGACGGCGGGCGGGCGACCCAGCCGGTATCGCGCCGCCAGGAGGGCCCGGTAGCCCGGCCGGAAGTCGTGCCCCCATTCCGCGATGCAGTGGGCTTCGTCCACCGCGAGGAGGGCCGGCTTGATCCCCGCGGCGCGGAGCTCCGGGGCGAACCGCTGGAGCCGCTCGGGCGACAGGTACAGGAGGCGCAGCCGGCCCTCGAGCAACCGCGCACGCACCGTGGCCTGCTGCTCCGCGGTGAGCCCGCTGGTGAGACAGGCGGCGGGTATGCCCCGCGCCTCGGCGGCGGTTACTTGGTCCTGCATCAGCGAGATGAGGGGACTGACCACGACCGTGAGCCCGCCGAGCACGAGTGCGGGCACCTGGAAGCAGATCGACTTTCCGGCGCCGGTGGGGAGCACGGCGAGGGTGTCGGTGCCCGCCAGAATCGATTGCACCACCGGCGCCTGGGCCGGGCGGAAGTCAGCGTATCCGAAATGCCGGCTCAGCACGGCTCGAGCTTCTTGAAGCGTCGGGCTCATCGCGCAGCATGGCGCGGCGGGGCGCGATTGCGTGGATCAGGGAAGCGCCGACCGGAACCGATCCACCCGCGACGACGGACCGCCCCGCAAAGCAAGGCGGCGCACTGTTGCCAGTACGCCGCCTTGTCACATCCCAAGGAGCGAGACTTAGTTGCCGCCGAGCCGCACGCCGACCGTGATCGGAATGAAGTTCGTGTTGCTGGGATCGGAGAACACGTTGTGGAAGCGGCCTTCGACGAAGGCGCCAACTGAGCCGAACTTGAAGTCAAAGCCCGCGCCACCGTTGATGCCGAAGTCGGTCTCGGATCCGCTGTCCGGGAAGTCGTCGCCAGTCGCCTTGAAGCTGTAGAGCCCGACGCCCCCGATGATGTACGGTCGAATCTTGCTCTCCTCAGAGGTCTTGAACTTGTACACGGCATTGGCCGTGCCCTGGATGACCTGAAAGTTTCCATCGAAGCCATCGGGGGCATCTTGCACGCCGAAGCGCTGGAACATTCCGTCGATCTGAATGCCTACAGGGAAGCCTGACGGCACGAACGAGACGGCGGCGAGGCCGTGAAAGCCGGTGCTCGCGGCGTCGCCGAAGTCGCTGAGGGGCAAGGTCAGGCCGCCCCCTAGTGAGAACTCCGCACCCTGTGCCACTGCCGGGGCCGCCCCGGCGGATGCCATGAGAACCGCGCCCAACGCCACACTCCTGATCGCGCGCATATCGACTTCTCCTGTTTCCAGTGGGTCCTGCCGTGAGCCTGCCGTTGCGACGGGAAACTAGCTCAGCGAGTCACGAGGGCGTGTGATCTGGGTCACAACTGCTGGTCCTTACTCCGGCCCTGGCGCCCGGCGACCACCCGAAGCAACAGCGATCCGGCCAGCAGCACAATGGCTCCCCACACCAACCGCCGGTCGTTCAACATGATCGACAGGACGGCCACCACCATGCCGCTCAATGATAGCGCCAGGCGAATCCGGTTGAGATTCACGTGCGGGCGAGGAATCGGGCGATCGCGTCCCGGAACTCCGGGGTCTGCCGGGCGAGGGCGTTGACCCGCGCCCCCAGCGCGATGCCTTGGTCGAACGACTGACCATCGAGTTGATAGAACAACCGCTTGGTGAGCGCCAGCGCCGAGACCGAAGCCGAAGTGAGGCTCTGCGCCAACTCGGCGGCCACCCTTTCGAGATCCGCGTCCGGCACCACTCGGGACACCAGACCGGCGGCGTGTGCCTCCGCCGCGCCCAACAGCCGGCCGGTGAGCACGAGATCGAGCGCCGCCTTTTCCCCGGCCAGCCGGCGGAGCGGCGTCATCACCATCGCCGGGACGAAGCCGCGGAGCACCTCGGGATATCCGACCTGCGCGCCGGCCCCTGCCAGCACGATGTCGCACGCGGTCATGAGCCCCGCGCCACCCGCCAGCGCCCGCCCCCGCACCACAGCCACCACCGGCTTGGGAAGCTGCCTGATGCACCCGAACAGGCTCCCCAGGCGGAGGGCGGTGGCCTCGTTGGCCTCGGCGCTCGCGTCCGCTGACGCGAGAAGCTCCCCCAGATCGGCCCCGGCGCAGAAGTCCTTGCCGGCTCCGGTGAGCACCACCACGCGCACGTCCGCGTCGAGGTCTGCCGCCTCGAGCGCCTGGTGCAGGGCCTCGACCAAGGCCGCGCTGAGCGCGTTGCGCTTGTCGGGGCGATTGAGAGTGAGAGTGAGGATCCCTCCCACCCGAACGGAAGCGAGCGGAACGGCCGCGGCGCTCACTTGCGCGCGAGCCGCCGAGCCAGCGCGGGGGTTACCGGGATCTCCATCCGGAGCAGGGCGGTGGAAAACACCTTCCCCTGGGCGTCGGTCTTGAGCGAGATCGTCCCGCCGCCATCGAGCGCCTCGTGCAGCAGGAAATTGAGCGCGTTCAGATTGGGCAGCTCGAAGCGTTCCACGCCGTTCACCATGCCCTTGAAGTGCCGCGCGACCCGCGCCGTGGTCACCTCGCGCTGCAGGATCGGATAGTACTCCGGCTCCAGCGCGATGAGGCCTACGTTGGCTGTATTGCCCTTGTCGCCCGAGCGGGCATGGGCAAGCAGCCGGAGCTGGGCCGTGGACTTCTTCATGCCGACAGGATCTCCACCTTCACGTGGCGCTCGATTTCCCTCCGGTCGATCAACGCCGGCCAGTACGCCACGACTTCCTCCACCGCCGGCCGGCCGCCGGCGAAGCCGGTGACACTGGGCGGACCGGCCAGCACCAGCGGCGCGATCTCCCGGGTGAAGCGCTCGACCGGGGCCTTGTCGCGCGCCCGCACTCCGACGCGGAGCTGGACCTCGGGAATGTCGGGAGACGGGATGCCGCTCAGCCGGCCGTGGGTCGCGTCCACGCCCACAAATTCGGTGAGGATCTGCTCGAACTCCAGGCCGAGATCCGCCAGCCGCCGGCGGAGGATTCGGTCGGCCGCCTTTGCCTTGTCATGGGCTTCGGGCCA
>JACCRH010000441.1 GCA_013813675.1 Gemmatimonadales bacterium | reverse complement strand
GAGTTGCCCGGCGGCAGCCTCGTTTTTCAGCACCCTCTCAACCGGTGACTTCGCCTCGGAGCTGCCGATAGACCTGGAGCGTGGAGGCGGCGGCGCTGCTCCAGTCGAACTGGCGCGCCCGCTCGTGCCCCATCGCACGAAGACGCGTGGCCTCGTCGGGGTTGGTCGCCCGCTCCATCCCGGCCTCAATACTCTCCACGTCGAAAGGGTCGACCAGAATCGCGGCGCCGCCGGCAATCTCCGGAGCGGACGCCGTGGTCGAAGTGACCACCGGCGCGCCGCACGCCATGGCTTCGATGATCGGCAGCCCGAAGCCCTCGTAGATCGATGGATACAGGAAGGTTGCGGCGCCGGCGTAGAGCCGCTGGAGCTCCGCCTTGTCGACATAACCCAGGAGCGAGACACCGGCTGGCAACCCGTCTCCTGCTCGCTGCAGCTCGGGATCGAGCGACGTCCCGGTGATACGCAGCGCGAATTCCGCCCGGTGGGCGCCCCGGGCCCGCCAGCGGGAGAAGGCCTCGATCAACCTGCGGGTGTTCTTGCGCGGCGAGGCTCCTCCCACGGCGAGCATATAGGGCGGCCCGTCCCCAGCCTGGCCTGTCCCGCCGTGGGAGGGCGCGAACGCGGGGTCGAGTCCGTGATAGATCACCTCGATCCGCGCTGCAGGCACGCCCGCTCGGCGGATGAGATCGTCCGCCGTATAGCGTGACACCGCTATGAACCGGTCGGCGCGGCGGATGACCCAGGGAAAGAGCGCCCCGTACAAGAGGCGGAGCTTCCGAGGATACAGCTCGGGATGCACCTGCCAGCCGAGATCGTGCACCGTCGCGACGCAGCGATCGCGCCGGCGCAAGGCGTGAGGAAGGAACCCCTCCATCCCGTGGTACAAGATGCCGTGGTCCGGGAGGACCGCGCGAAGACCGCCCCACTGGTCGAACCAGGTTTTCCACAGGGTGGCCCGAAACGTTCCCACCGCGCCGGGAGCGAAATCGGGGCGATGGCCGAGGACTACCTCGCGGATGCCGGGCTGTTCGAGGCCGAGCCGGGCCCAGGTCAGCGCCGTAATGTTCACCTGGCCGGTACCAGCCAAGGCGGTGAGGAGGTGCTCCATGTACACCTCGATGCCGGTCTTCGGCCCGGCCAGATGTCTGGCGTTGACCAGGACCTGGATCGAGTCGTCCGAAGAGGGAGGCCGTCGGCTCACGGCCGTACAGCGTCGGCGGTGGGCGATACCCGTTCGAGGACGTCGAGGGTCTGTCTGGCGCACCTCTTCCAGGTGAACGCCTTGCTGCGCTCCCGCCCGGCGACGATCAGCTGCGCGCGCAGCACGGGGTCGTCCAGCGCCGCGCGGATACCGGCGGCGATGCTGTCGATGCTCTCCGGGTCCACCAGCACCGCAGCCCGCTCGGCCAGCTCCTTGGTGCCGTAGCGGTCCGCCGTGACCACGGGGCATCCGGCGGCCATGGCCTCGAGCACCGGGAGCCCGCAGGACTCGAAGAGCGAGGGCAGCAGGAGGGCGTCCGCGAGGGCATACACCGTAGCCAGGTCCTCCTGCTCCACCCACCCGGGCCGTCGCACCCAGTCGCTGATGCCAAGGGCTTCGGGCTCACGGACCTCGCCTTCGGACAAGAAGCGATTCTCGCCTCCCGCGACGACCAGGGGAATTCCACGCTCCGGCCCTACCCGCGCGTAAGCGCGGACCAGACGGGTGAAGTTCTTGGGCGGATAGATGGCGCCGGCGTACAGCAGGAAGCGCTCGGGCAAGGAGTACCTGGCCCGGACATGGCGGGCCCGGGTCTCATCCAGCGGCCGGCGAAAGACGTCGTCCACGCCGGAATACACCGTAGCCACGCGATCCGGCGACACCGGGAGATACTGCATCACGTGCTGCCGGGTGATCTCCGAAACGGCGATGATGGCAGCCGCTCTGGACGCGTAGTGGGGAACCAGGAACCGGTGGCTCAAACGGTCCACGAACTTGGATCCCCACGGCATCACGTACCAGTCCAAGCCGTGGCACACCCAGACGGCCGGGCAGCCTGCCCGGAGGGGGATCGAGTACTTGGGGTTGAACAGCAGCTCGATGCCGTGGCGCCGGACCGCGGCAGGAACGGCGATCTGATCCCAACCGAGGAATGACCGGGCACGGAGCGCCACTTCCTTGACCTGGGCCTCGGCGGAATAGGTCCCGATGAGACTGGGGTTGCGATAGAGGAAGACGAATTCGTGGTCGGTCCGGAGATCGAGCAGGGCCTGAAGAAGTCGGCGGGTGTAGACCCGGACCCCGCCCATGTGCTGGTCGTAATGCCGCAGCATGACTCCGATGCGCACCAATTAGCTCCGATGAGGGCCCGAAGGGTTAAGCTACACCGCACTCTCCGCGGCGGGCCAGGATACCCCAGGGCAGGGGCGAAAACATGTGTCCGCTGACACGGCAACCGAAGCCAGGGTTCGAGATCGTGGAGGCCCGCTTGGCGGGTGGAGCGGGCGCCATTAGGCTTCCCGTCGCGCCGCCACAACGTAGGGTCAAGAGTTGTTCACAAGGTCTTACGGTTTAAGGGTTTAGGATTCAACGCCCCGACGGGTGCGCGGCCCGAAAGCTGCAGTTGGTTCCCTGTTTGGGGCTCCACCGACCAGAGTGAATTCTTGCACGTTTCGAGGGATATGACTCGTCTCCGAAGGCTTCGCCATCCCGCTCTCGCGGTACTCCTTGCCATGGGCACGCTGCGTTGCGGCGAGGGAACCGACCCCCCCGTCGCGGCGGCGATCGAGCCCGCGGCCGGCAACGATCAGAACGGCCTGGTGAACCAGCCCCTGGCCGATCCGCTCGTCGTGCTGATCACCGACCAGAATGGCGATCCCGTCGAAGGCGTCACGGTGAGCTGGGATGCCCAAGGCGGCGGCAGCGTCTCCACGGGGTCCGTGGTGAGCGGGTCGGACGGCCAGGCGTCGGTCACCCGGACACTCGGCCCCGCCCCCGGGGAGCAGACCACCACGGCTTCGGCAAGCGGACTGGAAGGTTCTCCGGTCACCTTCGTGTCGATCGCCATCGATGGTACCCCGGGAGAGGGTGGCATCGCGATCACCGCCAATCCACCGGTCGCCGCCCTGACCGGGGAAGTCTTCGACCCGTCAGTGCAGCCGGCCGTACTCGTGACCGACGGCAGCGGTAACCCGGCCGCCGGTGTCGCCGTCACGGCCAGCATCGCTTCGGGCAGCGGAACGCTGGAGGGCAACAGCAGCGCCACGACGGACGCCGCGGGCGTGGCCAGGTTCGGGGACTTGGGGATCGCCGGCACCGGCTCCCACACGCTCGAGTTTACGTCGGGGACGCTCAGTGTGACCTCCTCCCCGGTCTCGGTCTCGGCGCTTCCGCCCGAGGCGACTGACGGCGAATGGGGGCCGCTGGTCGCCTGGGACATCGTGCCGCTGCACATGAGCCTCATGCCCACGGGCAAGCTGCTGGTCTGGGGCAAGACCGACGTCAGCGACACCCTCGGAGTCCCCCGGGTGTGGGATCCTTCGGCCGGCTCGCCCACGACGGCCCTCCGGATCCCGCTGGATACGATGCTGTTCTGTGCGGGGCATGCCCTGATGCCCGACGGCACGCTGATGGCCGCTGGGGGGCATACCCGGGACGACGCGGGCATCGCGGTCACCCGCTTCATGAACGAGAGTGGCGCCGTGACCGAGGGGCCGAACATGGCCCACGGCCGCTGGTACCCCACGCTGACCACGCTGCCCGATGGTCGGATCCTGACCATGGCGGGGAGAAATCAGAACGGGATGGTGGTGAGGATTCCGGAGATCTGGGAGGGAGGCGGGTGGGTGGAGCTTCCCGGGGCCAGCCCGGTGGACATCCCCTACTATCCGCGGAACTTCGTGGCCCCGGACGGACGAGTGTTCTATGCCGGGGAACGGATCATGTCGCGCTGGTTCGAGGTCGACGCGTCCGCCGCGGGCGGCCGAGGACGCTGGACCGACGGGCCCAGTCACATCTGGCCCAACAACCGGGAATACGGTACCGCGGTGATGTACGAGCCGGGCAAGATCCTCTACGCCGGCGGAGGCGGCCACTCGACCTGGGCCCAGTCACCGGATCCCAAATCAGCCTCGCCTACCGCCACCGCGGAGTCGATCGACCTCAACCAGTCGAGTCCAACCTGGCAGAGCGCCGGCTCGATGGCCTTTCCCAGGCGGCATCTCAATTCGACCATTCTGCCGGATGGCCAGGTGCTCATCACTGGCGGCACCAGGGGCGGTGGCTTCGTCAACATCGATCCGGGACTTGCCGTGCGGCAGGCGGAGATCTGGAATCCGGCGACAGGTCAGTGGACCACGCTCGCGAGCAACAGCAGGATGCGGGTCTATCATTCGGTGTCGCTGCTGTTGCCGGACGGGACCGTCCTGCATGGGGCCAGCGGCGACGCTATGGCGGGCACGGTTCCGGTTCCGCCGGAGAGAAACCACGAGATCTTCTCGCCGCCCTATCTGTTCAAGGGCGCTCGCCCGACCATCACGTCGGCGCCCGCCAGCGTCGGCTACGGCCAGACGTTTGCCGTGGCGACGCCGAACGCGGCCCAGGTGGCCGCTGTACGTTGGATCCGGCTGGGCTCGGTGACTCACGCGTTCGACATGAGCCAGCGGGCCAATACGCTGACCTTCGCCGCTACGGCGAACGGCGTCAGCGTGACGGCGCCGGCTTCCGCCAACCTGGCGCCTCCGGGCCACTACCAGCTCTTCGTCCTCAATCGCAACGGGGTTCCCTCGGAGGGCACCGTCATCCGCGTGCAGTAGAGCGCCGAGCCCTCAGCCGAGCCGGCGCGCCGGCTGGGCGACTTCCCCAGCCGGTGGCCGCCCAGGCTCGAGGGACGCGTCGTAGCCGTACCGCTGCAGGTCGTCGCGTAGCAGGCGGGTCAGGCTGGCCTGCTGCTCAGCGCTCAGGTCGGTCCGCCAGCGACTGACTCTATCCTCGATCGTCGCCGCCTTGACCCGCCGCTCGAAGGCGGCGGACTGCTCCAGCTCGGCGAAGTCCACCACGTTCCGGCAGGTTCCCAGCGGGTCCTCGCAGAACGGCTCGTACCTGACCTCGAGAAACCGGTTGGGGTCGATCAGCTGCCGCGCCGCTTCTATGGCGCGGGTGTGGATCTTCCATTGAATCCCCGCCAGCGCCACGAACGAGCGGCCGCTGGCCTCCCACGCCGCATGATCTTCGGCTGAGAGCGGACCGTAGCGCCAGCTGTGGGGGCCGTACCAGCCGCGCCATTGCCACGAGTTGATGTGGAGCAGCGAGCTGGCTACCGCGCGGCCATCCCGCACGATGTGGATGAATTTGGCGTCCTCGAAGATCTCGCTCAGGAAGCCGATGCGGGACCAGCCGGTGAGCTTGACGAGCACCCGGCTCCGCCGGGGCGACAGCATCTGCTCGAACACCCCCCGCACCTGCTTCTTGACCCTGGGCGTGACGTCCCCCGGAAGCAGATCTCGGCCGGGCTCGGCGAAACCGTAGGCGTGGGTGTACCAGAAGCCGTAGTTCTCGCCCGGCTTGATCCTGCTGCCCAGGATCCTGCGTAGCAGCGGGTTGCCCATGGCGGTGACGGCCCACCGATTCCATGCCGGCCGCCGGGGGAATTCTTCGGCGAATCCCGACAGCCACATGAGCTGCGGATGCATCCCCAGGATCCGGTGAAACGCCGTCGAGCCGCAGCGCCCGGTGCCGACGATGAAGATCGGTTTGATGACTTTCATGCCGGTCAATCTAATTCGCCCCGTCCCGTGGCCACCAGCACGCGCTGGCGCTGGCCCGCGGTCACCATGTCGCGCTCGATCACCCGGCGCACGATCCGGGCTACGAACGAATAGCCCCGCGGCTCCGCCACCAGCCAGCGGTGCCACTCCAGCTCGTCGAGCGCGATCGCGGTGTCGTCCGGACCGAGCGACACCGCGCGCTCCAGCACCGGGGCGGGGACCAGGTCGCCGAGCACGGCCGCCGCCGCCAGCACCCGCTGAGCCGGCGGACTCAGCCGCCGGAAACCGATGCGGATCGCGGCCACCACCGCGTCCGGCAGCTCGCCGGGTAAGGTCTGGTCCAGGGTGCGCAAGGGCGCCGGCCAGGCCTCGGAGATGGTGCCAAGGTCGAGGCCCAGGGTCACTGCCCGGAGCAGCTCCACCGCCAACAGCGGCATTCCCGCGGAATCGGTGGCCACCCGGCGGGTGACTCGATCGATCGCCACCGGCTCGTACCCGGGCAACATCCGCTCCGCCAGGCGCCGCAGCGCCGCCCGGTCCAGCGGACGGAGACGGATCGCCTCGCCATTCAGATCGCGGCCGATCCTGGAGCGGAGCTCGTCCAGTTCGGGCCGTGCGGGATGCGGCACGATCACCAGGATGACCGTCAGAGAAGCGCCCGAGAGATCGCGAAGGATGGCCCCGATCGCGGAGGCCGAATCGTGGTCCAGCCACTGAGCGTCGTCCAGCGCGAGGACAACGGGCCGGTCCTCCGCCGCCGCGGCCACCGCCTCCGTCAGAGCCCGAGCCAGGGGGCGGGCGGAATCCAGCGGTATGCCGCGGAATCGCTCGCGCCACTCGGGCAGCACCGCGGCAAAGGCGGCGAGCGCCTCGGGCGAGGTTGCCCCGATGCCCGGCGCATCGAGCAAACCTCCGCGGGCGAGGGCCACGAGTCCGCTCCACTCCTCGGCGCGATCCCCCTCGACCGCCCTCGCCGCGGCGACGGCGAGGCCGTCGAGTCGAAGGCGCGCCAGCACCTCCTCCAGCAACCGGGTTTTTCCCACCCCCGATTCGCCCTCCAGCACCAGCAAGGACGGCCGGCGTTCCTGGGCGGATCGGGCGACGGCGGCCAAGAGGCGTCCCAACTCCCCGGCGCGGCCTTCCAAGGGCGGCCTCACGACAGGCTCGCCGTCGGGCCAGGAGCCGGTCGCCTCGGGGCGCACTCCCCGCTCACGGCGCACCCGCTCCACCAGCTCCCGGGTCTCCTCCGCGGGCTCGGTTCCCGCCTCCGCCGCCAGGCGTGCCCGAAAGCGATCGAACAGCTCGAGCGCTCCCGCCCGGTCGCCGGTGAGCGACATGCAGCGGAGGGTGGCGCCGAACGCGCGCTCGGACGTCGGCTCCAGCGCCAGCGCTCGCGCGGCGAGGGAGGAGGCGTCCTGTATCCTGCCGGTCTGGGCCAGCGCCTCGGAGCCACGCACCAGGACGTCGACTCCCTGGCGGCGCCAGAGGTTCCGCTCGGCGGCGAGCCAATCCTCGAACTCGGAGGCCCCGGGAACCGCGAATCCCTCGAGGAACTCCCCGGCGATCAGCTCCGCCGCCGCCTCCCATTGCTCCGCGGCCGCCAGAGTCTCCAGTTGATCCACATCCACCTCCACCACCCCAGCGGCGAGGCGGACCTGCCCGCCCGTGGTCTCCACCGAGTTGTCCCCCGCGTGCCGCCGAATGACCCGCAGCGCCTCGCTCAGCGAGTGGCGGGCCGCCACCTCCGTACGGTCGCCCCAGAGCAGGCCGACGAGCTGGTCCCGGCTGCGGACTCTGCGGGGCGACCGAGCGAGATAGAGCAGCAGTGCCAGGTGCTTCCGCCAGAGCAGGTCGGGAGGCGCGGGGCCGCCATCCACACTCACATCAACCGGCCCCAGGGTGCGGCAGAGGATCACCTGGCACTCACTTGACGTCGGCTTGATCGGGAGAGGCCACGATAGGCCCGACCACGACGCCTTGCCGAGCAACCTGGAGCCAGCATGCCGACCGTCTCCTTAGTCCCCTCGTTGACCACCGCGGTGCCCGAGCCGGATGCCACGGCCAACCCGGTGGCCCTGAATGAGCACGATACCACGGGAAGCTTGCCCGTGGGCTTCGAGTTCGAGCGATGCGGGGTGCAGTACGACCGCTTCGACCTGTCGACCGACGGATTCGTCCGATTCGCCAGCCATCCCCGCCAGGGCGGCGTGGAGGGTTGCCTCACGTTGGCCGCTGAAGGCCGGCGCCGGCTGGGTCGAGGCCGCGTGGCCTACGAGGTTCGGGGGAGCGCGCCACGCCGGCGGCTGGTGGTGTCGTTCGCGGAGCTGGGCTCGCCGGAAGCCGGGCTACAGCTCATCGTGTACGAGCGAACCGGGATCGTCGAGGTGCGGGAAGGACCCACTCACAGCTTGGGCGACCCGACGATTCGGCAGCTCGACATCGCCCAGCCGTCGGGGTTCTGAATGAACTCCGCCCGGAAGATCGGCTGACTGCTGAGCCGCCCGCCGAGTGCGTCTCTCCATGCCAGACGGAAGCTGAACTCGGCGGCCGCCGCGGTGGCCCCGATTTCCTTCGCGCCGTTTACCCGCCGCCCGACGACGGCCTTCCATGGCTCGGTCCGAAGAATCCGGGTCATCCGCTTCAACTTCTCTTCGTCGGCGTAGGTCTTGGGCTGGTACATCTCCGCCAGACGGTCCAGGTCCTTGGACCGCACCGCCCCGTAACACTGGTCGATACCCTCTCGAATCGTGGACTCCAGCTCACGAAGATCGACCGGAGCAGTTCGTTCCCGGGTCGCCCCCGACGCACCCCTGGCCGGAGCGGGAGCCACTGAGGTCGGGGCGGGGGGCGCCGCCGCGGTCTCCCGGTGCACGCCTTCCGGTTGGAGCTCGGACTCCAATGGCACGTAGCCCGAGGTGTCCGCCAGCGTCCCCGGCTGCTCCAGCGTATGGTTCGCCGACGCACCCGGGTCGCGCGGCGCGACGGGGGACGGCGTGGCCGTGTCCGCCAAGGAGAGCGGGCCGGCACTCGTCACCGATGACGATGCCGGTGCCGGCCTGGCTGGGACGGGTCGGGGAAGGCGAGGCGCTGCCCCGGCCGGCGCCGCCGCGGGTGACATGCTCGCCCCGGGGTTGGTCGGCGCACTCGACTCGGCGGGTTCGGACTCGGGCGATGCAGGCAGGGCGCGGCCCCGCTCCTGGGCCAGCGCGTCGGGCTGTCCGCTGTCCCGCCAGAAATCCCGCAGCCCGCCGAAGAGCCAGAGGGCCGCCACCACCGCGGCAAGCCCGGCCGTTCCCTGCACCAAGGTCCGGCGAGAGCGAGCGCCCCGACGCCGCCAGCTCGACCGATGGGCGGGTCCCGGCTGCACCGACGGGGAAGGGGGAGCTTGAGCTCTCGGTGGCCTGGCCACCGGGATCGCCTGCTCCACGTTGATGGTGACCGAGCCGCTGGCCGCTCCCCGCGTTGCCGTCAGGGTGACCTGCCCCCGGCCCAGCGCCGCTACCCACCCTTCGGCTGTGACCACGGCCACCTGGACGTCACTGGTGCTCCACAGAACGCCAAGTTCAGGGAGCGTCTGACCGAAGTGATCGAGGGGAGTCGCGGTCAGAATGAAGGAGTCGCCGGCTCTCACTGACCGCGGCGGTGTCGACATCTGGATGGCGGCGGCCGGGTGTTCCTCCTCGGGGCCGAACAGTGCCACCATCGCCGGGGGCACCCGGACCGGGACACCGGCCTCGACGCCGTCGCAGCTCGCGGTGAGCAGCGCCGAGCCGGGCGCGAGGGCCGTGGCGGTCTTCCGGACGAGATCGAGATGGAGCACGTGGGGAGCGTCGGTCGTCCACTCCACCGGCCGGCCGATGAGCGGAACACCGCGCTCGCCCTTCACGAGTGTGACCAACGCGAAGCTATCGCCCACGGCGAGCTCGGCGGGGGGCGGCAGAATGACGATGCTTCGGGCGCGGCCCGCTCGGGTGGAGCGCGCCGCGACGGAGGACTTCATGGAAGGCGCGGGGCTGGCGGGAACCGCGGCTTCAGAGGACGGTGATGGCGGAGCGGCGACCGCCACCAGGCGGCAGAGCTCGGCCAGCAGCGGGTCGTCTTCCATCAGCGGTACGGCGCCCAGGCTCGCCTTGGCCTCCGCCATATTGGGGAAGCGGTCGGCGGGATCCTTGGCCAGCATCCGGAAGATCGCGGCCTCGAGCTCCGCCGGACAGTCGGGAAAGCGGTCGCGGATCGGCAGCGGCGGCTGTTCGACCTGCGCCTGCATCACGGTCAAGCTGGAGCCGGTGAACGGCGCCACGCCGGTGACCATCTCGTAGGCCACCGCGCCCAGGGCATACTGATCGGATGCGCCGGAGACCTCGGATCCGCTGCACTGCTCGGGACTCATGTATGCCGGGGTGCCGACCAGGGCGCCGCTATGGGTCTGGCCAGGAAGCGCCGCCACCTTGGCGATGCCGAAATCGGTGACCACGGCGTTCCCGTCCTCATCGACCAGGATGTTGGCGGGCTTGATGTCGCGGTGCACCACTCGCGAGCGGTGGGCATAGGTGAGCGCGGAGCCCACCTGGCAGAGAATCGAGCGGGCGATCGGCAGGGGCAGCCGGCCGGCCTCGTGGATCACCTGGTCGAGGGAGCGGCCACGAATGTACCGCATGACGAAGAAGTGCAGGCCGGCCGCCTGCCGCACGGAATAACAGGAGACGATGTTGGGGTGATTCAGATGCGCGATGGTGATCGCCTCGCGCTTGAAGCGGTCGATCATCCCGTCGCCCATGAGCAGGCCGGGCGACATGACCTTGATGGCGACCTTCCGGTCGAGGGAGACCTCGTGCGCCAGGAAAACGGCCGCCATGCCGCCGCGGCCCAGCTCCCGACCGATCTCGAACTCGCCTAGCGTGGCCCGGCGCAGCCGTTGGACCACTTCGGCCCAGGGCGAGTCCGGGTCGTCATCCGGATGCGCTTCGCTCTTCAGCAACGCGGTGGGTTGCGAGCTCAGCGCGAGCTCGTCACCGCACCTCGAGCAGAAGCGGTCCGCGAGACGGACTTCTTCGCCGCAGTTGAGACAGGTGAGCGTCGTTGTCATCACGTGGTCGAAGGGTCGAAGTCCCGACCTACAAATTTGACGCCCGGTGGGGGATGGCGCAATTGGACGGGGTCAGTGCAACAGTCTGCACGAGGCTCCAGCCTCCTTGCTAACTGTTTATGTGGTAAATGGTTAACTGCCATTCAGGGGATCGTGCCGGGCGGGCGGTCAGGGATGGTTGGGCCCGGCCGCGGTTGGCGCCAGCAACTCGTGCAGCTTTCTCCCCAGGCTTTCGGGAGTGAAGGGTTTGTGAAGGAACGGCGCCCCGGCCTCCATCAGGCCCATTCGCACCACTTGGTCGTCGGTATAGGCGCTGATGTGCAGAACGGGAATATCGGGGCACAGCTCGGCCACCCGCTGGCTGAGCTCCCGTCCCCCCATAATCGGCATCACGACGTCGGTCACAATGGCGGCGATCATGGGTCCGGATTCCCGCACGATGTCGAGGGCCTTCCGGCCATTCCTCGCGGGGAGACACCGGTAGCCGTGGGCCTCCAGGTACCGGCAGGCGAACTCGCGCACCAGGTCTTCGTCTTCCACCAGCAGCACCGTCCCGCTACCCGCCTCTACCGATCCACGCGACCTGAGAGCCGGTTGCACCGCGGACGCGGGCAATTCGGGGAAGAAGATGCGGAAGGTAGTTCCTTCTCCTGGTGCGCTCTCGACCCCAATGGAGCCGCCGCTCTGCCGCACGATGCCGAACACTGTAGCGAGCCCGAGCCCGGTGCCCTGTCCCACCGGTTTGGTGGTGAAAAATGGCTCGAAGACTCGCGCGCGGGTGGCGGGATCCATGCCGTGACCCGTGTCGATCACTTCCAGAACCACATAATTGCCGGGAGGGGGACCCTCCAGGGCAGCTGCATCGTCTTCGGGCCGGGGGATCACCATGTTGCTGGTTCGGACCTTCAGCGCTCCCCCAGTCGTCAACGCGTCACGGGCGTTGAGCGCCAGGTTGATCAGAACCTGCTCCAACTGACCGGGGTCCGCGCGGACCGCACTGAGATCAGGGGCGAGGTCGGCCGAATAAAGCTTGTCTTCTCCGAGGACCTGCCGCAGCATCGGCTCCAGATTCTGAGCCAGGCGGTTCAGATCCAGTACTTGGGGCCGGAGAATCTGCCTCCGGCTGAAGGCGAGCAGCTGGCCGGTAATGGTGGCGGCCCGCCCCGCGGCACGGCGGATCTGCCGCAGGTCGGCGCTGCTCGGATCGCTGGGGCCGAGGCGCTCTTAGCCGAAAGCGGCATCCACCCTGGCGCGGTCCTCGGGATGAATGTGCTCGCGAAACTGTTCATAGCTTTCGACTACCTCGCCTTCCCCCAGGCCGAGCAGCCGGGCCATACTGCGGTCGACCCGCT
>JACCRH010000419.1 GCA_013813675.1 Gemmatimonadales bacterium | reverse complement strand
GGCGGGTGCCAGGCGAGGACGCGCGAGGCGTCGCCTTCGACTGAACCCGAGCGCGCGACGGTGGTGCTGGTGTCGCTCGACGGCTTCCGGTGGGACTATCTCGAGCGCGGGCTGACGCCCAATCTCTCCCGCCTCGCGCGGGAGGGGGTGCGCGCGGAGGCGATGGTGCCGGTGTTTCCCACCAAGACCTTTCCCAATCACTACACTATCGTGACCGGCCGCTACCCGCCGGGACACGGCATCCTGGGCAATGTCTTCACCGCGCCGGATCTCGGCGCCGGCTTTTCGCTCTGGGACCGGGATGCGGTGCGGAACGGCCGCTTCTACCTGGCGGAACCGATCTGGGTGACGGCCGAGCGGCAGGGCCAGCCGACCGCCCCTCTATTCTGGCCGGGGAGTGAGGCCGCGATCAATGGGGTGCGGCCGAGCTACTTCATGCCGTTCGATGGCGAGACGCCGGACACCGTCCGGGTTCGGCGGCTGCTTCAGTTGCTCGACCTGCCGGCCGGGCGACGGCCCACCTTTCTGACTCTCTATGCCAGCCCGGTGGACAACGCGGGCCACGAATACGGCCCCGATACACCGGAGACCAACCGCGCGATCGCGCAGGTGGACAGCCTGATGGGGCTTCTCTCGGCCGGCCTGGCTGAACCGAGACCAGCGCGTCAGGTGAATCTGGTGATCGTGTCGGACCACGGCATGGTCTCGACCGGACCCGACCGCGTGATCTGGCTCGACGACTGGGTATCGCCCGGCGCGATGCAGGTGGATGAGATGTCAGCCCTGCTGACCGCGTGGCCCGCCGCGAGCTTGGAGGACTCGGTCTATCGCGGCCTGAAGCGGGCGCCTCACCTGACCGTGTACCGCCGCGGCGAGCTGCCCGCGCGGTTCCGCCTGGAGGGGAGTCCGCGGACAGCTCCGATCGTGGCTCTGGCTGACCCGGGATGGACCATCGCGCGGCGGCCGGTGCCAGGCGAGCCGGCGGAGATCATCCGGGGCAACCACGGGTACGACGATTCGCTCTCCGCGATGCGCGCCATCTTCATCGCGCGCGGGCCTGCCTTTCGGCGAGGCATCGTGGTGCCGCCGTTCCGGAACATCCACGTGTATCCCTTGCTGGCCCACGTGCTGGGACTCACTCCGGCACCTGGCGATGGATCGTTGGACTCGGTGCGCGCGCTTCTGGCGGACTCCGGCGGCGCCGCGTCGCGCTAGCCGCGAAGAGCCGAGCCGGGTTTCGGCTCCTTCGCTGCGCTCAGGATGACAAGGCGTCCGGTGGAAGCCGCTCACGGGGTTCCCCACCCGCCATCGGTCACTCCCTCCGCAGCCGCGAGAGCACGAACTGCACGGCGAGGTTGGTGCCGTTCCAGAGCTGGATGTCCGAGCTGGTGCCATAGCGGGTAGGCAGCAGGCGGCGGTCCTCGATCCGGTAGCTCCACAGCTCGTTGTGCTCCAGGCCCGAAGCGTGCACCGCGGCCAGGGTGCGGCGGAGCGCGTCATCGAGAGACGGGTCCAACCCGGCGGCAATGTGGTTGGCCAGACCGAGAAAGAGGAGGTTGACCTCGCGACCCCAGACCACCCTCGGCCCGTGGTAGGGATCCTTCGCGAAGCGCTGCCACGTCTCCGGCGAAGCATACGCGTCGTTGGCCACCAGGGGGCCGAGCCCGTCGACAAAGAGCGCCACTGGAAACGGCCGCACGAATGGCGCGACGTCCCGCAGTACCGCGTCGGCCGGGGAACTTCCGCCCGGGGCTCCGGCGGTGAGGCTCTGGAGGAAGAGTCCGGTCGCCGGGTCGGTGTTGACCACCGGGATCGGTTTCCCGTCAGCGTCGAGCGCGAGGGCGAGAAAGGCGAAAGCGTCCCGCGGCTCGCCAGTGTCAGCCAACACCTTCCCCCAGTATGCGCGCTCTTCCTCCGGCATGCGCGAGAGCCGGACTCGGAGCCGCTCCCGGATCTGGCCCGGTTGCAAGGTCACCTCGAAATGGCGCCGGGCTCCCCGCCAGGTTCCGATGGCGCGGCGGAGCGCGAGCGTGTCGCGCAGGTATCGGTCGATTGGGCCGGCGGCGGTCTTGGGGAGGATGGAGTCGAGCGCGCCTTGGCCGAGTCCGATTTTGGAGAGGGTCGCGACGATCGTGGCGATGGCCTCCAGCGCGTGCGGGGCCCAGATCGCGTTGACGTCCATGGCGAACCGGCCTCCGGCATACCCAGCGTCGCTGTCGCGCCAACTGGCGGAGCGCCAGTGGACCGAGTCCCGCCGGGGAAACCCCACCAGGTTCGTCGCCCTCGGCTCCTCGGCGTAGCGCCGCGTCTGGGCGGCGACCAGCGCCATCCCTCGAAGCAACCGTGACAGGCGGGACCCGCCGCCGCCCGCGGTATCGAGCAGAAAGCGGCGCGTCCGCTCGGTGGTCACCGCGGAATCGGCGAGGTAGCGGGCCGCGAGCACCGGAAGCTGGTGCTCGTCGTCGATCATGTGATAGTTCTCGCGAGTCGCCTGCAATCTCCCGAGCACCTCGCGCGCCCGGCGCAGCAGGCTGTCCGCCGCCGGCCGGCGATCCGAGCGGGCCGCCTGGAGGTACCCGCCGACCAGCGAGTCGTAGACCACGGCGTGCTCCCGGATGGCCTGGCCGCCGAGGGCCTCTTCGTGGCTCACGGCGCCGCCGGGGCCGATCTTCCGGAGCACACTCGCGATCACGTGCTCCGACATCGCGGGGGCCCAGACCGGCTGCATCATCAGCGCGGTCATCATCATGTCGCGGCCGAAGTAGGTCGCGAAGTTGGGCAGGCCTGCCATCAGCTTTTCTCTGGTGCTCAGCAGCTCCACGCCGCGGACCTGACGCTCGAGCCGGCGGGAGCGGATGAGGCCGGCGCTATCGGTCGCGCCGGCCGCAGCGGTG
>JACCRH010000402.1 GCA_013813675.1 Gemmatimonadales bacterium | reverse complement strand
GCCGCCGCCGCCGCCGCCGCCGACACCATCATGATGCTGGTGCCGGACCAGGATGCCCGCCCGATATACGATCGCGACGTCGCGCCCGGGCTTGCCCCGGGGAAGACGCTGATGTTCGCTCACGGGTTCAATATCCACTACGGCGAGATCGCGCCGCCGGCGGGGGTGGACGTTTCGATGGTCGCGCCCAAGTCGCCCGGCCATCTGGTGCGGAGCGAGTACGAGGCGGGACGCGGCGTGCCGGGGCTGGTCGCCGTGCACCAGGACGCGTCCGGTGAGGCGCTGGCCAACGCGCTCGCCTACGCGGGCGGGATCGGGTGCGCGAGGGCCGGGGTCATCGAGACCTCCTTTCGCGAAGAGACCGAGACCGATCTCTTCGGCGAGCAGGCCGTGCTCTGCGGCGGCGTTACCGCGCTGGTGAAGGCGGGCTTCGAGACCCTCACCGCCGCCGGCTACCGGCCGGAGATGGCGTACTTCGAGTGCCTCCACGAGCTCAAGCTCATCGTGGACCTGATGTACCGCGGCGGGATGCAGTTCATGCGACACTCGATCAGCGACACCGCCGAGTACGGCGATTACACCCGGGGGCCGCGTCTCATCACCGAGGAGACCCGGACCGAGATGCGGCGGATTCTCCAGGAGGTGCAGGACGGGTCCTTCGCCAGGGAGTGGCTGGCGGAGAGCCGTGCCGGGGGGCCCAACTTCGAGCGACTCCGGCAGGAGGACCGCGATCATCTGATCGAGCAGGTCGGCGCCAAGCTGCGCGCGATGATGCCGTGGGCGGAGGAAGGGAAGTCCGGCACTCCGGGGGAGCGGACCGGTGCACCGGACCGTGGCGCGGGCGCGGAGCGGCCCCAGCCGCGCCGCCCCGTGGCGCCCGTGCCCCGCTGATGGAGCCTCGCACCCTCTTCGACAAGGTCTGGGAGGCTCACGTCGTCACCAACCGCTTTGCGGGCGTTCGCGACGACGGCGGGCCGGTGCTGCTCTACGTGGATCTTCACCTGGTCCACGAAGTGACCTCCCCCCAGGCCTTCGAGGGGCTCCGGCTGGCGGGACGGGGGGTGCGGCGGCCCGACCTGACGCTGGCGACGGTGGATCACAACGTCTCCACCGGCGACCGGGGACTGCCGGTCGCGGACCAGGTGGCCGCCCTCCAGCTCGCCACGCTGGCCAGCAACGCCCGCGAGGCGGGCATCGAGCTGCATGACCTCGACTCGCCCGACCAGGGGATCGTCCACGTCATCGGCCCCGAGCTCGGAGCGACGCGGCCCGGCAGCGTCATCGTCTGCGGCGACTCGCACACCTCGACCCACGGCGCCTTCGGCGCCCTGGCCGTCGGGATCGGGACCAGCGAGGTGGAGCACGTGCTGGCGACCCAGTGCATCGTGCAGTCGCGCCCCCGGACGATGGAAGTGCGGTTCACCGGCACGCCGCAGGCCGGGGTCGGGGCCAAGGATCTCATCCTCGCGCTGATCCGCCGCCTGGGGACGGCCGGCGGCAGTGGCTACGTGCTGGAGTACACCGGTGACGCGATTCGCGCCCTCTCCATGGAGGGCCGGATGACGGTCTGCAACATGTCCATCGAAGCCGGTGCACGGGCCGGCATGATCGCGCCCGACGAGACCACCTTCGAGTTCCTCGCGTCGCGACCCAGGTCGCCTCGAGGCGAGGCGTGGGATCGTGCGGTCGAAGCCTGGCGGATGCTCGCCAGCGACCCGGACGCGCGATACGACCACGCTGTCGTCATCGACAGCGCGGCGCTGGGACCGCAGGTGACCTGGGGCACCAACCCGGGGATGACTGCGGAGATCACCGAGCGCGTGCCCCACCCGTCGGACGCGCCGTCTGACGCGGAGCGACAGTCGTACCACCGCGCGCTGGAGTACATGGATCTCCGGCCGGGCACGCCGCTCGAGGGCCTCCGGGTGGATCGCGTCTTCCTCGGCTCGTGCACCAACGGGCGCCTGAGTGATCTGCGCGAAGCGGCCGGCGTCGCGCGTGGGCGGCGGGTGGCAAGCGGGGTTCGCGCGATGGTCGTCCCGGGATCGCAGCGGGTGAAGGCCGCGGCGGAGGCGGAAGGGCTCGACCGCGTGTTCCTCGAGGCGGGTTTCGAGTGGAGGAATCCAGGCTGCTCGATGTGCCTCGGCATGAATGAAGACATCCTGGCACCGGGCGAGCGCTGCGCCTCCACATCCAACCGCAATTTCGAGGGGCGGCAGGGACGGGGAGGACGAACGCACTTGATGAGCCCGGCGATGGCGGCCGCGGCGGCGATCGAAGGGTGTCTGGTGGATGTGCGTGGGGTGGTGCGGGGAAGGGGTTAGAGAGTTTCTCACGACCATAGAATAACTGTTGTCTCATAGCTGGTTAGCAAATTGACTTAAAGCTGTTTCTCCGCTCGGGATGACAGAATCGTGAGGCGTCTTGCAACCATTCATCGTGCACACCGGCCGCGTCGCCGCGCTGCCGCGGGCCAACGTCGACACCGACCAGATCATTCCGAAGCAGTTTCTCAAGCGGATCGAGCGCACCGGCTTCGGCCCGTCGCTCTTCTTCGATTGGCGCTACCTCGCCGACGGGTCGCCCGATCCGGCGTTCGAGCTCAATCGGCCAGACGCCCGGGGTGCGAGCATTCTGCTCGCGGGACACAATTTCGGCTGCGGCTCTTCCCGCGAGCACGCGCCGTGGGCGCTGGCTGACTACGGGTTCCGCGCGATCATCGCGCCGTCGTTCGCCGACATCTTTCACGGGAACTGCTGCCAGAACGGACTGCTGCCGGTCACGCTGTCGGAGAAAGCCGTGCAGCAGCTCTTTCACCGGGCGGAGAGCGCGACCGACGGCTACGAGCTGACCGTGGACCTGATGACGACCATCGTGCGCGACGCGCGCGGCTTCGAGTCGGCGTTCGCGATCGACGCCTATCGCCGCGACATGCTGCTCCAGGGGCTGGACGAGATCGGCCGCACGCTCAGGCACGAGCCGGAGATCGCCGCGTTCGAGTCGGCGCGCTCGTGACGCGCTACACCCTCGCGGTGTTGCCGGGCGACGGCATCGGGCCCGAGGTCACCGCCGAAGCATTGAAGGTGCTGCGCGCAACGGCGGAACTGTTCGGCTACCGGATCGACGCTCAGGAGTACGCGGTCGGCGCGGCCGGGGTCGCCGAGGCGGGGGACTCGCTGCCCGAGCGCACCCGGTGCGCGGTCACCCAGGCGGACGCGGTGCTGCTGGGCGCGGTGGGCGATCCCGCGCTCGCCGCCGCGGAAGGCAAGCGGAGGCCCGAGGCCGGGCTGCTCGCGCTCCGGAAGCTGCTCGGCGCGTACGCCAATCTGCGCCCGGTCAGGGTGCATCCATCGCTGGCCCACGCCTCACCCCTCCGTCCCGAGCGCCTTGCCGGCGTGGATCTGCTGATCGTCCGCGAGCTGACCGGAGGACTGTACTACGGCGAGCCGCGCGCCCTCGGCCGGGAGAGCGCGGTGAATACCCTTCGGTACACCGTGCGGGAGATCGAGCGGGTGGCGCGGGTAGCGTTCCAGGCCGCGGTCGAGCGGCGTGGCAGCCTGACCTCGGTGGACAAGGCGAACGTGCTCGAGGTGTCCCAGCTCTGGCGTGCGACCGTCACCCGGATCGGCGCGGAGGAGTTTCCCGCCGTCACACTGGAGCATCTCTACGTGGACTTCGCCGCGATGCGCCTGGTGGCGGAGCCCGCCCGGATCGATGTGCTCCTCACCGAGAATCTCTTCGGCGACATCCTGAGCGACGAGGCCGCCGTGCTGACCGGATCGCTGGGTTTGCTGCCGTCGGCCTCGCTCGGCGACGGGCCGGGCCTGTTCGAGCCGGTGCACGGCTCGGCGCCCGACATCGCGGGACGCGGGGTGGCGAATCCGATCGGCGCGATTCTCAGCGCGGCGATGCTTCTCCGGTATGGCCTGGAGCTTCCCGAGGCTGCGGACTCGGTGGAGCAGGCGGTCACCGCGGCCCTAGCGGCGGGAAGGCGGAGCGCGGATATCGCCCGCGAGGGGGAGCCGGTCCTTGGAACCCGGGCGGTTGGCGACGAGATCGCGCGGCTAGTGCTCTTGGGGAAGGGGAGAACTGTACCGGAACTACGATAGGGTTTGGCCTCATCGGAGCGACAGTCGGCGCAGTCGTCGGCGCCTTCGTGGGAAGCGCGGTTGGAAGCGACCAGTCAGAGGAGGCCGACTCGCCGGCACCTGAAGTGCCAGCCTTTGCGCCACACTCCGATCGTTAGGAGCGGGGAGGAAGGCTGGTTTCAGCTCCTTCGCTTCGCTCAGGATGACATGATGGCACGCGGCAAAGTGGCGACCCGCAGTCAAAGGTCGGTGACGGCGCCCAAGCTCGCACTCGAGACCTGCCGAGCGTACTTGAACAGCACGCCGGCAGTGTAGCGTGGCGGCGGTGGAGTCCACCGCGCCCGGCGCCGGGCCATCTCCGGTTCATCCACCCGCAAGTCCAGCAGCCGCTGCTCGGCGTCGATGGTGATCGAGTCGCCCTCTAGCACCAGCGCGAGCGGACCCCCGACTGCCGCCTCCGGCGCCACGTGTCCGACCACAAGTCCGTAGCTCCCGCCAGAGAACCGTCCATCCGTGATGAGCCCGACCGAATCGCCGAGTCCCGCGCCGATGAGCGCCGAGGTGGGTGCCAGCATTTCCCGCATGCCGGGCCCGCCCTTCGGTCCCTCGTAGCGGATCACGACCACGTCGCCCGGCTTGATCAGTCCAGCGAGGATAGCGTCGAGGCAGGACTCCTCGGACTCGAACACCCGGGCCGGGCCGCTGATTCGCGGCGACTTGACACCCGTGATCTTGGCGACCGCGCCCTCGGGGGCGAGGTTGCCGCGCAGGATCGCCAGGTGGCCTTGCCGGTAGAGGGGGCGGCCCCACGGCCGGATCAC
>JACCRH010000390.1 GCA_013813675.1 Gemmatimonadales bacterium | reverse complement strand
CGGCCCGGCCCGCCCGCGCGAGCAGGGCCGCGGCCATCGCCGCCGCGGCGGCCGGAGTGAGATAGAGGTCGGGCTCGATCAGCTCCAACTCCATCAGCACCGGGCCTCGCGCGGAATCGACGAGGTCCACTCGCGCGTAGAGCCAGGGTTGTGTGACCGCTGCCAGCACGGCGTCGCCGAACGCGAGGATGTGCCTCGACGGCAACACCTTTTCCCAGCTTCCCCCGAAATCGCGCTGCACCCGAAAGTCACCGGCCGTCGGCCGCTTCTGGACGGCGTGACTGAATGCCCCGTCCAGGTAGACCAGCGAGATCTCTCCTTCGGACTCGACCTCGGGGACGAACGCCTGGAGAAGGCCTCCCGAGCGCTCCAGGGGCGCCCACTCCAGGTCGCTGAGGGTGCGATCGGCGAAGACGACATAGGTCCCGAATGCGGCCGCCGAGATGCGCGGCTTCAGCACGGCGCGCGCCAGCTTCCACTCCCGGATGACGGCGTCGCAGTCGGGGCGCTCGCCTGGCTCGAACCAGCGAGTCCTGGGGAGCGCGATGCCCGCCTCTTCGAGTTCGCGGAGATAGATCTTGTCGGCGTTCCACAGCACCGTCTCCAGTGGATTCCAGAGCCCGCCGGTCGAAGTCGCGAAGCCCGCTACCCACGCTCGGAATTCGCTCCACCGCTGGTGATAGTCCCAGGTCGAACGGAGGCACACGATGACCCGGTCCTCGCCCGCGTGGGGCACGGCGTCCCAGGGCATCGCCACGGTGGTCGCGCCGCCGCGCTCCAGTTCCGCGGCGAGCAATGCGTCGCTGGGGGTGAGCGCCGGCTTCGCCCGGCAGGTCGCGAGGATGATCCGCGACGGAGCGTGGCGGGGAGCGTTCAGCGGGCGGGTGGAAAGGGACCCAGCATCGCCTCCTCCACGTAGCACCAGCCCCAGTCCTCGCCCGGCTCGAACGATTGGATGACCGGGTGGTGCACCGTCTGGAAGTGCTTGGTGGCGTGGCGGCCCGGCGAGGTGTCGCAGCAGCCCACGTGGCCGCAACTCATGCAGAGTCGCAGATGGAGCCAGCGGGCTCCCGTGGCGAGGCATTCCTCGCACCCCGCCGCGCGCGGCGCATGGGGCTCCGGCGGCACGTGGGGGCAGATGGTAGTCATGGTGCTGTGGTTCTCAGCGCATCCAGTTCACGAAGAAGGTGATGATGATCGCGTTGGCGAAGTCGATGAAGAACGCCCCCACCAGCGGGACCACCAGAAAGGCGCGGGGCGCCGGCCCGTACTTGGTAACCAGCGCCCGCATGTTGGCGACCGCGTTGGCGGTGGTGCCAAGCGCGAAGCCGACGAATCCGCTCGCCATCACCGCGGAGTCGTAGTCCCGTCCCATGAGGCGGAAGGACACCGTGAGGGCAAAGACCGAGATCACGACCACCTGGGCCGCGAGGATGACAAAGAGCGGCAGCGCCTGCCCGGCCAGTTGCCAGAGTTTGAGATCCATCAGGGCGACGACGAGGAAGATGTTGAGCGCGAAGCCGCCCACGAAGTCCATCGCCGCCGGATCGATCTTCAGCCAACCGGTGGCGTCGTCGACGTTGCGGAGCACCGACGCGACCATCATGGCCCCGATGTACGCCGGCAGGGTCAACCCCAGGTCGGTGAACCACCGGCTCAGGATGCTGCCCACTCCCATCGCCACCGCGAGCACGATCATGTTCAAAATGAGCGGCGCGTCTTCCCGGTCCGTCTCCACCACGATCACGCGCGGCGCGACGACGTCTTCACGGGCTCCGGCGCTCCGCCCGGCTGAGGGGGAGAGGTGGAACTTGTCGATCAGCCAGGTTCCGATCGGGGTACCGGTCAACCCGCCGCAGACGATGCCGAACGTCGCGGAGGTGAGCGCCAGGGTGCCGGCGCCATAGAGACCCGCCTCCTCCAAGAGCGGCGCGAAAGCGAGTCCGGTGGCGGGCCCGCCGACCAGGGTCACCGACCCCGCCATCACGCCGAGCAGGGGATGCTGCCCGAATCCCCGGGCGATGGCGATCCCCAGGAAGTTCTGCACGAAACAGAAGGCCGTGGCGAACAGGAGAAAGGTCACCACCTGGAGTCCCCCGGCCCGGAGCAGCGCGAGGCTCGCGCCCATGCCGATGGTGCTGAAGAAGGCGACGCTCAGGAGCGGCTGCGCGGCGGTGTCGAGCTGGACGCTGAGGAACCGGTCCCGTCCCAGCAGGACCAGGAAGGCGAAGATCAGCCCGCCCACCACCGCGGCCGGAATGTTCAGCCGGTCGAGCCAGCCGACGCGGCGCCGCAGTTGGAGCCCCAGGAAATAGAGCACGGCCGCGAGGCTCAGGGTCTGCAGCAGATCCAGCTTGAGGGAGAGCATCAGGACTATGCCGGCACGCCCGAGTGGCGTCTGCGATCCAGGAAGGCGGCGACGTCGTCCAGGGTCACCGTCCACTGAGAGATCTTGAGCCCCTCGTCCGACACCTCCTGACGCGGGCCGAGATGGACCTCGGGGTGCTCGAGATCGAAGGGGCCACCCAGTTGTTCCGCGAGGAAGAGGCGCTCCTGCACCAGCACCCGGTCACCCTCGCGCCACGCCGGCCATCCCATGTGATAGGGAGCGGTTGGATGCACCATGTGGGTGAGAAACACGACCGTGGGCGCGCCGGCGACCAACCGCTCCGCAGCGTCGAGCCACTGCGCCAGGTAGTCGCCCGACGCCCAGTCGTAGAGCGGCGCCTGGAACTCGTCCTGAAACGCTCCCAAAGTTATGCGTCCCCAGACATAGAGACGCTCCCCCTCGCCCTCGGGGCTGCCGAGCAATTCGAGATCGAACATCGTTCGCTCTGTTGTCGTGATCGCGCCGCCCTCGAATTCCCGAGGAATCGGCACTGTAACTAGGGTAAGTCGAGGAACGGCATCAAGGCTGAGGCGGGTGCTTGGCTCCCGCCCACCGCGTGGAGGAAAGTAACCAAAGTCATCCTGAGCGAAGCGAAGGAGGCCATGTCGGGCATGGTCCCCTTCACTGCGTTCAGGGTGACTTTGGAGATGAAAGCGACCCCGGCGCCCCCTCTAACTCGGGCCCAGGACCGCGACTGGTACAGAGCTCTCGACCTCCGTCCCGTCGCCGAGCTCACCGGAGAAGTTGCTGCCCCAGCAGTGGGCGGCGCCATCGGTGGCCACGCCACAGGTATGGAGCCACCCAGCGCTCACGGCCGTTAGGGCGAGCCCGCCGGTGACCGGGACCGGCGAAAGCCGCTTCGCGTTGGGGTCGCCCGTCGGGCCCCCGTCGCCCAGCTGGCCGTGATCGTCGCGTCCCCAGCAATAGGCGGCGTTCGCCGTGGTCACGCCGCAGGTGAAGCTGCCGCCCGCGCTCACGGTCGAGAATCGGAGACCGCCGGCCACCGCGGCCGGCCTCAGCCGGCGGGTGATTGTGCCATCGCCGAGCTGGCCGTCGAGGTTGCCTCCCCAGCAGTATGCGCGGTCTTCCGTGGTTATTCCGCAGGTGAAGAGCCAGTTGCCCGACCGCTGCGTCTCACCCGCGGCGATTTCCCTGAATCTGAGCCCTCCGGCGACCGCTGTCGGAGTCTTGCGGATCAGCGTCCTGCCGTTGCCCAGTTCCCCGGACTTGCCATGTCCCCAGCAGAAAGCCCGGTCGTCGAGCGTGATTCCGCAGGTGTGACTGCCCCCTACGCTCACCACTCGAAAGCGCTGGTCGGTCGCAACCTGAACCGGCTCCAGCCGGCGAGGGACATCGGAGCCATCGCCGAGCTGGCCCTGTTTGTTGATGCCCCAGCAATACACGCGACCGTTCGGGGTGACACCGCAGGTGTGGAATATTCCGGCACTCAGCTGACGAAAGCGGGGCGCCCCGACCACGGCAGTGGGCAGGGACCGATCCGCCCGGGTGCCGTCACCGAGTTGGCCCACGTTGTTCCAACCCCAGCAGTAGGTCCGATCGTCCGTGGCGATCCCACAGGCATGACCGCCCCCCGCATCCACCTGGCGGAACCGGCGCCCGCCGGAGATCGGGGCGGGAGTCGGGTGATCGTCGAGGGTGCCGTCGCCTAACTGACCGAGATTGTTCACCCCCCAGCAGTAGACCACGCCGTCAGCGGTCAGGCCACAGTTATAGGAGCTGCCGCCCGATACCTGGCGGAATGTCAGTGGGGCTGAGGCCGCGGTCGCGACCGCGGGTGCCGGGCCCGGTCCAGTGGGCGAGCCGGGGTTGTCCCGGCAGGCTGGCAGGATCAGCATCGAGACTGAGAGGAGCGTGCCGGCGGGCCGGATGCGAGCAAGGGCTCTCATGAGTCGGGGTTCCCCAGGGTGCGGGCGGGACGGGAGTCTACGGCGGAGAGAATGGACCGGCGCCGTCAAGAGGATCTCAAGACCGTCTCCACTACGGGTTTCCCTCTACCGCCGATCAGGTTTACGTATCTTCCTGGAATCTTCACACCACCGACCCGAGAGAGCGGATGCCCGAGGCGAAGACCGCGAAGAAGCCCCGCCGCTCCCGGAAGAAGCCGGAAGCGGTGGCCCGCTCACGCGGGCTCGCGGCCGACGCGCTGGCCACCGGGGCCCCGCCGGCCGCGGTGACCCGGCTGGCGGAGGCGATCGAGACCGACGGCGGCGCCGCGCTGGCCCCCTATCGCGACCCGCTCGGCGGACAGTGGCAGATCCTCGCCGGCCTGCCCATCGACCGGGTGGAGCCCACGCCCTACCAGCGCGACCTCTCCGACGCCCACGTCACCCGGCTCACCGCGGCGATCGACAAGCTGGGCCGCTATCTCGACCCCATCGTGGCGGTGCGCACCGAGGACGGCCGCTACTGGACACCGAACGGCAACCACCGTCTGGCCGCGCTGCGGGCCCTCGGTGCCCGGTCGGTCGTGGCCATCGTGGTGCCGGAGATCGAGGTGGCGCACCGGATTCTGCTGCTCAACACGGAGAAGGCGCACAATCTCCGGGAGCGCGCCCTCGAGGTCATCCGCCTGGCCCAGAACCTCGCCGAGCTGGACGACCGTCCGGAGAAGGAGTTCGAGAGCGAGTTCGAGGAGCCGGCGCTGCTCACCATCGGGTTGTGCTACCAGGAGAACGGGCGCTTCGCCGGGGGCGCGTACCACCCCGTGCTCAAGCGAGTCGAGAAGTTCCTCGGCTCGGCGCTGCCCAAGGCGCTCGAGGTCCGGCGGGAGCGCGCCGCCCGGGTGCTGGAGCTGGACGCCGCGGTGACCGCGGCGGTGTCGGAGCTCAAGGCGAAAGGCTTCGAGAGCCCTTTCCTTCGTGCCTTCGTCGTCGCCAGGATCAATCCGCTCCGCTTCAAGCGGGGCGCCAAGGCGGAGTTCGACGAGACCATCGACAAGATGCTCGCCGGCGCGCGCAAGTTCGACTCGAGCAGGATCCGGGCGGATCAAGTCGCGCGGACCGGCGGGGCGCCGGAGGAGTAGACCATCAACAGGGAGACGGGGAATGAGACAGTGGAAGACGTGGCGGGCTCAAATGCTGTTCGCTGGGGCGGTCATGGTGGCGGCGTGCGGCGGAGGCCGGGACGCGGGTGACGCGGCAGGCGGGGCCGACACGGCGGCGGCGGTGGACAGCGCGTCGCTGTCGGCGGCGATCGCACTCACCCTGGACAGCCTGGACGCTCCCGAGGCCGCACGGTTCGATCCGGAGCTCGGCGTCTACTTCGTGTCCAACGTCAACGGCAGTCCGCTCGGTAAGGACGGGAACGGCTATATCAGCCGAGTGACCCGTGACGGCAAGGTGGACTCGCTCAAGTTCATCGCGGGGGGACGCGGCGGGGTCAAGCTCGACTCGCCGAAGGGCATCGCGATCCAGGGCGACACGCTCTGGGTGGCCGACATCGACGCCGCCCGCGCCTTCAATAAGCGCACTGGCAAGCCCATCGCCACGGTGAGCCTGGTCGGCAAGGCCAAGTTCCTCAATGACGCGGCCGTGGGGCCGGACGGGGCGATCTACTTCACCGATACCGGAGTCGCCGACGATGGGAAGGGCGGCATGAGCCACCCCGGGCCGGACCGCGTGTTCCGGATCGAGGACCGGAAGGCTACCGTCGCGCTCGAGTTCAAGGACAAGCCCGGTCCCAATGGGATCACCTGGGACTCGGCCGGCTCGAAGTTCGTGATCCTATCGTTCCAAGGGAAATCGATCTATCGCTGGGCGCCGGGGGATTCCGCGCCGACCGTGGTGACCGAGGGCCCGGGCATGATGGACGGAATCGAGGCCATGGGTGACGGCCGCTTCGTGGTCTCGACCTGGACCGACTCGAGCCTTTTCGTGCTCGACGGCGAGAGGATCACCAAGCTGGTGGGCGGGCTCCCCGGGGCGGCGGACATCGCGCTCGATCGTGAGCGCGGCCGGATCGCCGTGCCGCTCCTGACCGAAAACCGGGTCGAATTCGTGGACCTCAAGCGATGAGAGCGCTCTCCTCCGCGGCACTCGTTGTGGGCGCCACGCTGGTCGGAGCCAGCGGCGCGGGCGTGGTTCATCGCGCCGAGCCCGCGGCGGCCACCACCCACGGCGAGTGGGTCCATATCAAGAAGGGCGCGGACTCGATCCGCGCCTACGTGGCGTACTCCGAGCGCAAGGACAAGGCGGCGGGGGTGATCGTGATTCACGAGATCTTCGGCCTCACCGACTGGGAGCCCACGGTGGTGGACCGGCTGGCGAAGGAGGGATTCGTGGCGATCGTGCCCGACCTCCTGTCGTCGAAGCATGGGAAGACGCCGAAGGACGAGAACGAGGGGCGGAAGCTGGTGGGCGAGCTGGAGCCGGAGCGAGTCACCGCGGACCTTGATGCCACCTACGCGTATCTCAACGCCCTTCCTTCGGTGCGGAAGGGCGACATCGGCACGATCGGATTCTGCTGGGGCGGGGGGCAGAGCTTCCGTTACGCCACCGACAATCCCAATCTCAAGGCCGCCGTGGTCTGCTACGGGCCCGCGCCCGACACCGCCGCCATGCGCCGGATCAAGGCGCCGGTGCTCGGCATCTACGGCGAAAACGACGCCCGGATCAACGCCGCACTGCCCGAGGTGAACGCGGCGATGGAAAAGCACGGAAAGACCTTCACCCAGGAGGTCTACCCGGAAACCGGTCACGGATTCCTGAAGCCCGGCCGGCAGGGCAATGACGGACCGCAGCCGCAGCGGGCGTGGGACCGGATCCTGGAGTTCTATCGGGCCCGATTAGGCAAGTAGCGCGACACGGATTGTCATCCTGAGCGCAGCGAAGGAGCCAGGACGCCGCACAGGCTCCTTCGCTACGCTCAGGATGACATCCGGCACTCAGGATGACATCCGGCACTCAGGATGACATCCGGCACTCAGGATGACATCCGGCACTCACGATGACATTAGACGTGCGCACCGATTCGGTGCTCCCCGTCAGCCATTCCATCTATCTTCCCGCCATGCTCACACTCCTCTTCGCGCTCCAGGTCGCGACGGCGCAGCACGACGCACTCCGCTACGACATCACCCTCGTCCCCAGCGACACCGGCACTCACCTTCTGGGCGAGGTCGAGACCGCCTGGCGGCTCGCCTCGCCGGACCCGGTGGCCGTGCGGCTCGACTCGTCGATGCGCGTGGTGCGAGTGCTGATCGACGGCCGACCCAACACCAGGCTCTCGCGCACCATGTACGGGCGCTCGGTCAACGACCTGGTGGTGCCACACCAGAAGGGGGCCGGCGACTCGATCACCACCCGCATCCGCTATCACGGGCTGGCGCGCGGCGGGGTCAAGGTGGGCGCCAACCGGGCGGGCCAGCGGATCTTCTTCGCCACCGCCCGGGGCGACAGTGCCCAGCTCTGGCTCCCCGTCGCCGAGCGGGTCGCCCTCGACCGCGGCTCGGCGGTGTTCCGGATCCAGGCCCCGGTGGGACATCGGGCCATTGCTCCCGGGTCGCTGGAGAAGGTGGACACGCTGCCGTACGGACACGCGGTGTGGCACTATCGCATGGAAGGGCCGGCGCCCATCGCCTCGCTCGCCGTGGCCACCGGTCCGTACCAGGTGCGCCCGCTGACGCCGGGCGGCTGTGGCGACGGGTGCCCCGTGGTGGAGGTATGGAGTTACTCGGGCGAGGGTGGCGGCCGCGGCTCCGGCGCGCTCGGGCGATCGTGGGAGATGCTGGAGTTCTACGCCGCGAGGGCGGGACGCTATCCCTATGGGCGGCTGGTGCACGTGGAGGCGCCGGTCGGCGCCGCGCTGGGAGCGCCGGGCATTCTGTTTCACCCGGAAGGGTCGCTCGTCGGCGGAGGGCCCGGCGACTCCGTGCTGGCACTGGAGACGGCGCGCCAGTGGTTCGGGCTCGCGATCTCGCCGGGTGAGGAAGATCCCTGGCTGCTCGATGGGCTGGCGAAGTACCTCGCGTCGCTCTGGCAGGAGTCCAGCGGCCGACGCATAGGGACGGTGCGCGTGGATTCGCTGCCCGACGACCTGCGCGGCGCCCGGGCGCTGCACCGGCTCCGGGCGATCATCGGCGACTCGGTGTTCTTTGCCGGCCTCCGCCGATTCACCAGCGACCGAATGCACCAGTCGGCCACCAGGACCGATTTCGTACGCTCGATGTCCGCGGCGGCGGGGCGGGATGTCGGCCGGGATCTCCAGCAGGCGCTCGACCGTGCCAGGTGAGCGGGTCCGGCTTGGGACGCTCCTCCTCCTCGCCGCCTGCGAGAGCACATTCCTTCCGCTCCGGGGAAAGCTGGCGGTGGGGCGGGATCCGATGGTGGTATTCGTGGGGGGAGACGGCCGCGCGGGCGGCGATCTCTACGCCGTCTCGACCGCTGGCGGCCGGGTGATCCCGATCACCTTCAGCACTGTGGGCGAGATGCGTCCCGCGCTTTCTCCCGATGGCGGGGAGGTTGTCTTTCTTCGCGCCGGCTCGCTGGCCGACTCGTCGCCGGCGAGTGTCTGGGTGATGAACCTGATGAACGGCGCGGAGCGGCAGGTCGCGCTGCCCGACGGCGCCGGCCCGCCGGAACAGGTGGGCTGGACCGACGGCGGACGCTCGCTGGTGATGCGGGCCGGCGGACGGTTGTATCGCGCGGACGCCCCTCCGGCGAAGGGCGCCGCCACCCCGGTCGCCGGCAC
>JACCRH010000295.1 GCA_013813675.1 Gemmatimonadales bacterium | reverse complement strand
ATCCGGGGCGGCGCGCTGCACCGTGTCGCCGGCGGCAACCGCTCCGCCGGCGTTGCGGCTCCCGCCGGCTGCTGCGCTGTCGGGGGCCGCCGCGGCCGAGGAATCGGGCTGGGCAACAGTGCTCTGGGCCCGGCAAGGCACCGGGCTCAGCACCAGGACCAGCGCGCCGAGGAGCGCCAGAGTATCCTTTCGCTGATGCGGTGCGGCCTTTACCAATCGAGGTGACGTCATGCGATCTCTCCTTCGAGCCCGGTCGCTCTGTCTATGGCTCGCTCTCGCCGGCTGCGCGGGAGGCTCCGGCGGCGGCGACCCCGCCCCCGCCTCCGGCGGCAAGGTTCGGATCGAGAACCGGTCCTCGTCCGATGTCGATATCTACGTCCGGCCTTCGTCCGACCGCCCGGTGCGACTGGGATTCGTGCCCGCGTCGGACACGGCCGAATTCGCCCTGGCTCGGGCGATCACCGCGGGCTCCCCGGCCTTCCGCCTGGAGGCGCGCCCGGTCCGCGCGGCCGGAAGGCCGGTGGTCAGCGAGCCGTTCGCGTCCGGATCCGGCGACGAGATCTTCTGGTCGATTCCGCCGCAGTAGGCGGCGCCGCCGGGACTACCCCTTCAGGCCTCCCAGGCGAGCCTCCATTTCGGCGTCCATCTGCTTCCTGAGCCCGGCCAAGCGCTCGGCGTAACCCTCGAGCGCCCGATCCAACTCCGTCTCCGGCTTCCAGACCGGCACCGCGGTGGACTTACCATCGGGCCCGAGCGCAACGAACACCACTACGCAATGTCCGGTGCGCCTGCGCTCGGCACTCTTGGGGTCACCGGCGTACACGTCGATCGCGATGTCGAGGCTGGTGCGCCCGGTGCGGATGACCAGGGCCCGGAGCTCCACCAGCTCCCCGACCCGAATCGGCGCCAGGAAGTGAAGCCCGCCGAGGTAGACGGTGACGCAATAGGTCCCGGTCCAGCCCGCGGCGCAGGTGTAGCCCGCCTGGTCGATCCATTTCATCACCGCGCCCCCGTGGACCTTCCCTCCGAAGTTGACGTCGGCGGGCTCGGCCAGAAACCTCAGCGTGATCCCGCGCTGCAGCTCCACCCGGCTAGCCCAGCACCACCGCGGTGCCGCTGGCGCTGACCATCAGCATGCCACCGCCGCCGCCGACCTGGATCGTCTCGTAGTCGAGATCCACGGAGAGCACCGCGGTGGCGCCGAGGTCGGCGGCCTGCCGTTCCATCTCCTCCAGCGCGATCCCTTTGGCTTTTCTCAGCTCCTGTTCGTAGGCGGCCGAGCGACCACCGACGATGTCACGGATGCCGGCGAAGAAGTCGCGAAAGATGTTGGCGCCCAGAATGGCCTCGCCGGTGACGATGCCGAGGTAGCGGGAGACCCGCTGGCCGTCGATAGCGGGAGTGGTGACCGAGAGCATACTTGCCTCCAGCACGAGAGAACTAGTCGGGTAGACCCTCCGTGATGACCAACTGCGTGTCCGCGCACGTCTGTCGCAGGGCCTTGGCCCCGGCGTATTCGGGCGAGGACCACCACGCGCGGGCCCGGTCCAGGTCGGGAAACTCGAGGATGACGAGGCGGGCCGGCGACCAGTTCCCCTCCTGAACCTCCACCGGAGCGCCACGGGCTACGTAGCGACCGCCGTAGGCGGCCACGGTTGGGCTCGCGAGCCGCTTGTACTCCTCGTAGCGGGAAGGATCCCGGACGGTGACGTTAACCACGACGTAGGCCGGCATGCATTCTCCTTAGACTGACAAGACCGCCGGGGTTCGCTCCCACCGCCAGACCGGACCGTCCTCCGGATCCAGCACCTGTCCCAAGTGGACGAATCCGAGCTTCTGAAGGATTCTGGCCGAGGCGTTGTGCTGCGGCAGCGTGTGGGCGCGCACGGTGCGGGCCGCGGGAGGCGCGGCGGCTCTGGCGGTGAGCAGACCGGCCATCGCGGTGGCGTATCCCTGTCCCTCGTACACCGGAAGGGTATAGTACGCGATCTCGACCGCTCCGTCGGCATCGGGCGGCCCTTTGAAGGAACAGGTGCCGATCACCACCCGGCTTTCCGCGTCTACCGCCAAGAAGGAGCCCCAGCGGCTCTGGCCCCCGGCCCGCGCCAGAAACGCTGCCGTCGCCGCGCCGATCTCCCGCAGGCTGCCGACCTGGTCACCGAGCAGCAACTGCTGGTCGCGGGCGAACACGGCCGGGTCGGTCCCCAGTGTCAACCAGTCGTCTTGTTCGATCGTCAGCAGCTCCACCTGGGGGCTCATCGGGGCCGCGGCGGCTTGAGGCGCACCCGGCAGGCGCCCCCACTGTCCGGTAGCACCGGATAGGAGACACCGAGTTGCTCGAGATAGGTCCGGTACCGTCTGGCATCGTAGTAATAGGCTCGCATGGCCGGCCGGTGGCGCTCCAGGATCGCCCGGTTGAGGTCGAGCGGCGGCTGGTCATCCGGTCGGATGAGCGGCTCGTACCTGGTGCGGCGGGTCTGGACGTCGGTGAAATAGCTGCGCGCGCTGTCGACCAGCGCCGGGCGAAGCAACAGGTCGAGCAGGGTCATGGCTCCGGCTTTGGCGCCGGCGACCGATCCCTTATGAGCGATCGGCGTCGCCATTGCCATCGCGCTCGACCAGTGGTGGCCGGGAAGTCCGCCTACGTTGGCTGGATAGTAGAGCACTACGGTCGGCACCGTCCAGGACACGTCACCGATGTCGTCGGATGGACCGCCCATGTTGCGCGACGGCTCCAGCGGCGGGCTCAACGAATCCACTCTGCGCTTGAGTCCCGAGTCGGGCTGTCCTACGGCGCGCTGGACGGCGCGGGCGAATGCCTGATCCTCGCCGGTCCACGCCGGCATCCCGACCCGCCTGATGTTGGCGGCCAGCGCCTCGGCCACCGGCCGGTTGTAGTGCCGGGGCCATGCCGCGCCGAGGACCCGGGTCGGGAGCAGCGTCGTGCCGGTCATCAGCGCGGCGCCTGCCGCCACCGAATCGGCCACCGCCCAGAGGGCCTTGATCCCCTTGTAGTCCAGCTCCCGGAGGTAATACCAGACCGACGCGCTCTGGGGTACCACGTTGGGCTGGTCTCCGCCGTCCACGATCACCGAGTGCGAGCGCTGCTTCAAGGGTAGATGCTCGCGCCGGAAGTTCCATCCGATATCCATGAGCTCGGCCGCATCGAGGGCGCTGCGTCCCTGCCACGGCTGTCCCGCCGCATGGGCAGCGGTGCCGCCGAACCGGTAGAGCACCGAGACCAGGCCCGACCCGGATGTGGGCCCCCACGAGGTGGCGAACTCGGTCCCCACGTGACTGAACAGGACGACGTCGACATCGCGAAAGACGCCCGCCCGCACCAGAAACGGTTTGCCGGCGACCAGTTCCTCCGCTACACCGGGCCAGAGAACCAGGGTGCCCGCGAGCCGCTCCCGCTCCATAATCCGCTTGACCGCCAGGGCGGCCGCGAGGTTGACCGCCTGCCCCGAGTTGTGGCCCTCGCCGTGGCCGGGCGCGCCTTCGACCAGGGGCATGCGGCAGGCGACACCGGGTACTTGAGAGGCCTGGGGGATAGCGTCGATGTCGGACCCGAGCGCGATCACGGGACGGCCCCGGCCCCACCGGGCTACCCACGCGGTCGGCATGCCGGCCACCCCGGTGTCCACCGCGAAGCCTTCCCGCCTCAGGAGACCGACCAGATAGCGCGAGGTCTCCACTTCCTGAAAGCCCAGTTCGCCGAAACTGAAGATCTGGTCCACCACCCGCTGGACCAGATCGGCGCGCGCGTCGACCTGCCCTGCCACCTCGACCTTCAGCGCATCCAGCCGAGCTTCGTCGATAGGGGGGCGGCGTTCTTGTCCGGGCACTGAAGACAGTGGCGCAAGGCCGAGGAGTGCCCCGAGCAGCGCTGCGGGAAGGCCACCTTGCGCCTCGGCGCGCCGCACTCTACCGGGCCAGAGGAGCATGTCGCCTTTGCAGCGAGAGTGACATGACCCGGTCGGTCTGGCGATCGTTGCCGAGGATGAACTGCTTCTCCCCGCAATCCTCGAAGCCACACTTACGGTAGAAAGCCTGTGCCCTGTGGTTCCGCTCCCACACGCTCAACCAGAGGATCTCGGCGCCCCGGGTAGTGGCGGCAGCGATCGTTTCCTCCATCAGTTCCCCCGCCAGGCCCTGGCCCTGCCACGGCCGGTCCACGTAGAAGCGCCATAGCTCGATGGATCTCGCCTGCCCGACACAGTCCGGCGCGGCGCCTTCCCGGAGTTGGGCGTAGCCGGCGAGGCGTCCCTCGTTTTCCGCGAGAAGGGTCACGATGTGAGGGTTGTCGAGCTCGGCGGCTTGAAGCTCCGGACCGTAGCTCGAGGTCAAGTACAGCGCCATGTCCTCGGGAGTGTTGTCGGCCTCGAACGCGTCCCGGAAGGTGCGGGCTCCAAGCTCCGCCAGTGCCGCGGCGTCGCCGCGCCGCGCCGGTCGGATCGTCGTCAATCGCTCCGCCACGAGAGCCCGGCGAGCATCACGAAGTCGTGCCGAAGCCTCGAGGCATCTTCCGGAGCCGGGGCGGTCCCCAGATGCGGCGTGTAGGAGTCGTCGAAGGTGCTGGAGAAGAAATACTGCTGGGCGTCGAGCCGCACCGAGAAGCGATGGTCGAGCCGCATGACCCCGACAAGGCTGAGCATCCCTCCCAGATTTGTCTGCTGCGTGGCCGAGGCGCCCTGCCCGCGCTGAAGAATCAGCGCCGGCCCCACTCCAGCCACGACGCCGAGACGCGACGCCGGGTCGGTCATCCAACCCTGGACCGTGCTGCTGAGGAAGAGGGTTTGTGACTCGAAGGAGGGAAACGTCCGGCTGACGGCTCCCTCCCGATTGCTGTTGCGGGACCACGCGGCTCCCCCGTCGACCATCCACCGGTCGGAGAGCCCGATGCCGAGCCGGGCGCCGGCGGTGGTGGCCTCGATCAGCAACCGGGTATGCCCCACGGCGCGCGCCGGCCGGGCCAGTGCGTGCCGCTCGCCTTGCGCGCCACCCAGGTGCAAGCCTCCGTGAACCGTGAGCTCGACCTGGGCAGCGGCAGGAATTGCCGCGAAGGAAAGCAGCAGCGAGATGGGGAGGCTGGAACAACGATGCCACATCTTGCACCTCCAGGGCGGGGCGAGGCCGGATGAGGGCCATAGGAAATTTGGCGATCCGCCATGCGGCTGGCCAGACCCCACAGTGCGGGTGGCTCTTGCATCTCGACAGGGGGACGGCGGAGACGGGGGCGAACACACCAGCCCCCGCGTTGCGAGACAATGGCTTGCATCCACTGCGATGGTCGGCACGCCCATTGCCCTCCGAAAGCGCGTGCTCACCCGTCTCCGTTGCACCTCCGTGGCCTTGATCACCGTCCTCGCCGCTTGCGGCTTCGACCCGGCGGGGAGCCAGCAGTGGGAACCGCCCACGGTGTACCGCGAGTGGTGGGACAAGACCCAGGCGTGCTCGGGCCTCAGCGGCAATTTCGACCGGGTCGAGTGGCTGATCGTGCCGGGTCCAAGCTTTGCCTGTTCCAGCGGCAATTGCGTCGGCCACTGGGACCCGGGCCACAAGATTTTCCTGGCCTCCACCTGGACCGCCCACGAGATGGTGGTCCGCCACGAGATGCTGCACGACCTGATGCGGCGGAGCGGACACCCCAGTCCCCCCTTCGGCAACGGTTGCCCGCTGACCTGGGAGACCTGGCCCTCGGACCAGCAGGCGTCCCCGGTTCCGGAAGGCGCCGCCAAACTGCTCGACTGACGGGGCCCGTCGGCTTCCGGGCGCCGGACTCAGCTCGCCGGCCGGCCCGTGCCGACGATGGCGCGCGCGAGATCGCTGGCGGCCTCGGCCAGCGGCCGCAGCTCCTCGTGCCGGCTGCTCAGCGTGCCCGCCCGCAGCTCACCCGCCACGCCCTGGCAGATCTCTTTGGTCCGGCGCAGCCGGAACCGCTCCTGAAATGCCCGATAGTCGTTCGCCGTCCCCGCGCTCATCAGACCCCACAACCTCAGCCGCAGGTCGTCCACCGAGCTCTTGAAGTCGGCCAGACCCTCGATGGGCACTTCGCCGCTCGCGACGCGAGACTCGAGCGCTTGCAGGGTCGCGTGGAGCTTGGCGACCTCGTTCGCCAGGCTGGGCTGGGGCATCGCTCCTCCGGTCAAGGTGAAGGCTGTGGGGACTAGTGACGTGCCCCGGCACGTCGAGAGCCTCGGCGAACACGCTGAAGGGGTTCGAGAAGCTCCGGGTGCGGATCACGAGAAGAGAACGACCACGAGTACCACGCCCAGCACGGCCAGCGACCAACCCAGAATCAATGGCAGGACCTCGGCGTGCGGGGAAGGCAGTGAAGCGGAGCCGAGCAAGCGGCAAAAATCCCGGTACCGCTTGGTGCCTGCCGAGATGGCCACGACGCCGATGAGAACCAGCACCGAGCCGAGATAGGCCGACACGCCACCACCGGGGAGGGGGTGGCCGTCCTCGGCACGGAGCAGGCGAACGAGGAGTCCGAATCTCGCGACCACGAAGCCGAACGCCATGATCGTGATACCGGTTCGGATCCAGGCCAGGAGCGTCCGCTCGGCCGCGAAGTAGACTCGGGGATCGGCTTCGGTGTTCAGCATGGGTTGGCGCTCTCCGCCGGCCTTCAGACGCCGGGTTCGCTCTCCCACAGCGGTGGATATCGAAGGATGAAACCGTCGCTGCTGACCTCCAGGTCGGTCACGAACTCTCCGCCCAGCGATTCGTAGTGGTAGCTCGACTCCCCCGTACGGACGTACGTCTGGACCAGCGGCTCGAAGGTGAACTCTGGAAACCGAAGCCAGGCGGCTCTGACCTCGGCCCGCTCTCCCGGGTTGAGCGACAGACGCCGAATCGGAATGGTGTTGGTCGACGGACTGAAGGCGAGATCGAGATCCACGCAGCCTGCCACCGCCGGCGTCTCCTGGCCGTTGAGGATCCAGCGCCGCGCGGAGTCGGTGTACACTTCGACCTTGACCGGATCCAGGCCGATCCAGCCGGTCACCTTGGCGTGAAGCGTCCGCCATCCCGCATCGCACACCACCTGGTACTCCAGGCGGCAGGTCCGCCGGTCCTCGGCGAACACCGCGGTGCCGCCCAACTGCCAGAAGGGGGCGTGGTGCACGAGACGAGCAGCCTCGTGTCCCGGTTGATCCAGCCTGCGCCAGAACGCGGTGTTGGCAGGCAGGGGCGTCTCCCTGGGCCAAGTGTCCGTACTTCCCCTGACCCGCAAGATGGGCGAACGCCCTCCACGATCAAGCGCCGTCCCGGTGAGACGATGCGAGAGTCGGTCGCATGGCCTGCCTCATGCAGGAGGGGCGTGATGCCTCTGATTCCGCCGCGACCGGCGGGAATGGTGCGGCATTTTGCATCTTCCCGGCCCGTCGCGCCACATCCAGGAGCCTCTTGTGACCGCTCGGAAGGTCGGATGACTACGCCGCTGTTGCAGGTCTGCTGGGCCAGTGCCGTTACTCTCGGACTCTATGCCTTTTATTCCTTCTGGGAAGCAAGCCGGGCCGATCTGGCCGCGACTTTCCGGCATATGGCGCCGGGCCTGCCCGGTTCTCGCCAGGGAGGCCCGGAAGGGGCGAGCCATCGCGCCCGGGCGCGGTTGGCCGGGACGGCCGCATTGCTTCTGGCCCTCGGCTGCCTGGCCTGGGTGCTCTGAGCGGGAGCAGTCTGCCCGGTCAATCGGCATACTACGCTTTCGCCGAATACTCACCGCGGTACCGGGCACGTCGGAGCGGCCCTGACCATCTGCTGCAGCATGGCGACGTTGCCGTCCCCCGGCGGAGAGGGTAATCTTGGCGTGCACCGCCCTCGTCCCACGAGGGCGGTCCGAGGAGACCTGGGGACCGGGAGGCACCGGACTCGTCCATGTCTCCCGGATCTACCCAGCGGGAGGGCAGCGTGATAGAAGTTCGGCTCGATGAGAGCGATCGCCTGGAGCACGCCCTCAAACTCTTCAAGCGCAAGGTGCAGAAAGCCGGGCTGCTCAAAGAGCTGCGTCAGCGGCGGCACTACGTGAAACCGAGCGCCGCCCGGCAACTGAAGGCAGCGGCGGCCCGGCGCCGCCGGCGCCGCTCCAAGGAGAACTGAAGAGCTCCCGGTGCCCTGCCCGGCAATCGACGCGGCCCGCTCCACTCAGGTGGACGCGGGCCGCGCTCGTCAGCTTCCACGCGTGAGCCTGGCCAACGCGCGGTCCAGCGCCGCGGCGAACGCCTGCTTTGCACGCGCATCGTACGGCGCCGGCCCACCCGTCACCGCTCCCGCCGTTCGCAACGCGTCCATGAAGTCGCGGACCGAGAGTCGCTCGCCGATAGTTTCGGCGGTGTGCTCCTCACCCCGCGGGTCGAGCACCGCGATATTCCCGGGGACCAGCTGCGCCGCCAATGGCACGTCCTGCGTCACCACGAGGTCGCCGGCCCGTGCATGCTCCACGATGTAGCCGTCCGCGACATCCGGCCCCCCGTTCACCCACACCGCGGTGACCAGCCGGTTTCCGACCGGGGTCTGGAGGCGGCGGTTGGCCACGAGCACCGTCTCGATGCCGAGCCGCTTGGCCGCGCGAAAGAGCATCTCCTTGACCTCACGGGGCGCGGCATCGGCATCGATCCACATCTTCACGGGTCACCTGTCGCGATGCCGCGTCGATGCGGTGACCGTATGCTCTTCGGCAGGCGGCGGGCGGCGTGCACCATCAGGCGGCGATCGGATCGGCGCCGAGGGCGTAATGGGCGAGCACACGGCAGACCGCCCCGTCGCGGTCGAATTCCATGCATTCGGCGCCGATGAGGCCTTGGACACTCTGGTAGTGCAGCACTAGGCTGTTGGGCCCGGCGTAGGCGCGAAAGAGCACAAAGTGGAGGTCGGGATATCGGTCGAGGGCCGGGCCCCAGTACGACCGGAGGTCTTTCTTTCCCCGGACCGAGAGTCGTCCCGGGCCCAACACCGTCTCGATCAGGGGCGACGTGACCTCCACGTCCTCCGAATAGTGACTCAAGATCCGCTCCAGATCGTGGCTGTTCCACGATTCGACCCACTCGAGCGCGAACCGCTGGGCGTCGGCTTCGGTCATGCGGCGACCTCCCGATTCCTTTGTCGGTTTGGGCGGCTCAACCGCCATACCCACCAGATGAGCACACCCTGCAACGGCAAGCGCAACCAGAGCAGCAGCTCCGCCACCGGCGGCACGCCCCGCGCGCGGAAGAGCCGCAACATCTCCACGTTGGCCGGGAAGATCGCAACCAGGAGCGCCATGAGCCAGACGCCGGCGGCCGGACGGACCCGCGCCACCAACAGGCCCATTCCCCCCAGGATCTCCGCGACGCCACTGGCGGCGACCAGCGCGTCCGGCGCCGGCAGATAGGACGGCACGATCTGCCGATAATAGGCCGGAGCGACGAAGTGCATCGCTCCCGCCGCCGTGAAGAAAAGGGCGAGGCCGGTTCGGGCCCCGTCGGCGCGGGTCACCGTTCCTGCCAGAGCCGTTTCACCAGCTGAATCTGTCCGGTGTGATAGGCGTCATGCATGGCGATGCCCAGCATGAGCTCACCGTAGCTCCACCGCCGCGAGGTGGGCGGACGCCTCGAGAGCAGCCTCGGATCCACCGCCGCGGCCGCCTGCATCAGCCGACTGTGCTCGGCCCGGAGTAGCCCCACGTCGGCTGCCCAACTTTGGTCGTCGAGTGATGTTGGCGGCTGGGGCCAGTTCGACGGCGATCGGGGAAAGGCACCCCGCTCGCTCCCCTCCAGCAGCCGGCGCACCGCGTACTTCCAGTAGGCGATGTGCAGCGTCAGGACCCAGATGCTCTTGCGCCTGCGACCTGGCTTCCACCCCGCCTCCGCGGCGGTCATGCCACGGAGTGCTCCCAACGGCGTCGGACCGCCGTGCCATCCCTGGCGCCCCGGTCCGGGCTGAATCCCCTCCAGAAGCAGAGCCTGAGGCAGGTCGGCCACAATCATCTCCCCGCAGTCGGTGCCGGCAGGAGGGTGTCATGCCGGATGCGTTCGTACGGCATCATCGCCGCGCGTCAGCCTGGAGCAGCAGTGAAACCCGTCCCGCCGCCAGCCCCCGTCCGTGCGGCGGCAGGTGAGGCAATGGTTGGCCCACCGGGGCCATCCACGAAGAGGGCGCGTCCTTCGGTCCTCAGCTTCCGAGAAAAGGAAGGCCGCGGAGATCTTCGATGCGCCAGAGTCCGAGGCTCTTGTCGGCAAACAGTCCAGCCGCTTCGGTGCAGCCTTCGTTCAGGATACGGATCGGCGCCGGAAAGTGGAATGGCGCGCCCTCCAGGTCGAGCACCCGCCAGTCGCCCGTGACGATGTCCTCGTTGAACTCGGTGCGGGGAAACGTGGTGGTGAGTACGTAGGTGATGGTGCTCCCCGCTGCGTTCGCGACCGCGCTTCGGATGTCGGCGAAGGACAGGTGCACCAGACAGTCGCGGCAGAGGAGGACATCGCCGGGTGGGAGGCGGTCCCGCGTGAGGTCGAGCACCAGGAATTCGTGGCGGTCGTCGGTGAACCTGGCCGCGAGCGGCTGGACGACCTCGGGGAGGAGGTCGGCGCCGATGTAGTGCGCCACGGGGAGATCGAGCGTCCGCATCCAGCTGAAGTCGCCGCAGGGGAGATCGAGGATGGTGTCGACCCCCAGCTCGGTGAGCAGCCCGGGCAGCAGCCGGCGAAGCTCCCCGGTCTGGTCGAGGCCCGCGCCCGCGCCGGAGGCCGAATCGCTCCCGGTCCAGTGGTGCCGGCGGTAGATGTCCCGAAAGACGTGGCGCGGCTCCGGTTGGCGCCCCCCGCGCACCAGCTTCTCGTAGTAGTGGGAGTCGAACGGGACTCGATCCCGGCGCGAGGTCACGTGGCTGGCGCCGATGCCCGCGCCGCGTCCGATGCGACGAGCGCCGCCCGAGCGGAGAGCGCCGCGGGGAGCCCGACACCGAACCCGTGGATGAGGAGACCGTTGAGCAGCGCGCCCGCCGAGCGGGGACCGGGGGCGATGGCGGAGAGGGGGATCACGATGAGGTTCATGACGGCATACACCAGAAGTCCGTAGAGCGGACCCACGAGCCACGGCCGGAACGCCAGAACGGGAAGCCTGCGGGCCGACGCGTGGTAGATCGCCACCACGACGAAGGCGATGAAGAAGTGGAGCAGCACGCCGAGTAGCGCGGTCGCCAGGCCCCCCTCAAACGCCACTCGTCCCAGCAGTCCCGAGGCAATGCCCTGGAACACTCGCGCGGGAGGCACGCCACGGAGGCCGAAGATGATCAGCGCGTCGAGCGCATCCAGGACGCCGACGGTCAGCCCCCCGAACAGGAGAGCACGAGCCGGTGTCCACATCGCTCGCCGGGCGGAGAGCACCGCGCTGGTCATCCGGTCACCTCAGAGGGAGTAGTGTCCGAAGGGGACGCCGGCGCCGGCGGACGCAGCACCGCGTTCCAGCGCGGTGCCCGCGCTGTGGATTGCCCATGACCTGGTCTTCCGCCCGGCCTCGAGTGAGGAGCTCGGAGCGACGGACCGTCCCCGCACGCCTTAGCGGTCCGCGGGCGGATCCGGCTCGGCGCCTATCCCGCGGGAGGCCCCCACCGGCACCGCGCGCGCCAACAGGCCGGCGAGGTCGGGCGCCACGCTCTCCCATTCCGAGCGGAGACACGAGACCACCCGCTGCGATCCGAGACTTTCGACCAGCAGGGTGACGTGGGTGTCCGCCTCCTCGTGCCGGACTTCCGGCCGCCGGCGAAAGATCCAGGTCCGGCCGTCGGGGGCGGTGTACGAATGGTCGGTCATCTCAGCGCCGCCCTGGACGGGCTCTTGCGAAAGCTGTGAGGAGCAGAATGCCGCCGCGCGAATCCGCAGTCAGGTCAACTGACTCCGGATGCAGCGCCGCACTTCGGCGACGAGGCTGTCGGAGGAGAACGGCTTGGTCAACACCCCGCATGGGCTGGCGATGCCCCGGTGGGCCAACTGCGCGGTGCCATAGCCCGACATGAGAATGACCGGCAGCTGCGGCCGCAAGGTGGACAGCGATTGGAGCAACTGCACGCCGTTGAGCCGGGGCATGACGATGTCGGAGAGCACGATGTCGAGATCGGCCTCACCGCTGCGAACCATCTCCAGCGCTTCCGCTCCGTCGGTGGCCTCATGAACACCGAAGCCCACCTCGAGAAGCGCGCGCGCGGCAAATCGGCGGATCACCGGTTCGTCATCCACGACGAGCACGTATTCTCGGCCGCCGTCCGCTGGCACCGCTGCGGGGGGCGACACCTGCTCCGGAGCCTTCACGCTCTGATCCGTGTCTGGGGATGCCGAACGGTAACGAAACGGCGTGGCTACCGGCAGCCCTGGGCTCGAGCCGCTGCCGCCGGTCCGAACGTCGGTACCACGACCCGCTCACAGAATTACTGATTGGTCCGCCTGCCGGAGCATCGCGCCGGGCACGAACTACCTCGAAGTCACTTTAATTCGAACAGCCATCATATTGATTTCGTGTCACTTGGCTGCTTCTTGTAAGTCGGATTAGCAACCCCGGCACAACCATTCACCGGCCTTCGATGTGCAATAACCGCGTCCTGTGTTTGGCCGCGCGGACCAACAGGCAGAGGACCAGCGTGCCGCCCAGCGCGGTGCCCCACACCGGGTCGATGATGAGCCGGCCGGTGGCAACGTAGTCGCTCGCCACTTCGAGAGCGGTCAGCGACGCGATGAGCGCGAGCAGGCTGGAGTGTTCCCGGCGGAGCACGGTCAGGAGACAGAATCGCACGCCGGGCCGGCGCCAGAGCGTGAGCCGGGGAAGGAATGCAGGCGTCACGGCGGCCCACGAGGTATAAACCGGCCCGAAGGTCCGGCGGAGGAACTCCTCCTCGGCGAACATGATCCGCTCGTAGTAGAGCCAGAACACCAGGCTCACGATGACCGGCGCCCACCAGGAGCGGGGAAAGAGCGCTACGCCCAGCCACATGAGATAGTTGCCGAGGTAGAGCGGATGCCGCACGATGGAATAGAACCCGCTGGTGTTGAGCGAGCCGGCGCGCTGGCGGCCGGTGCTGCGCCCCGAGGTATCGCGGGGTACGAACCCCACGGTCGCAATCCGCAGCGCGAGCCCGATCAGCGCCAGCAGCAGGCACACGCCCTCCCATGCGAGATCCAACTGGCGGTCAGCCGAGGGATGGTCGGATCCGCGGACGGCGATGAGCAGCACGGGGAACAGCAGCAGCGGCAGATATCCGCGCCGGCGGAAAAGCCAGTTGCCGGTCGCCTCGAACTCCTCACGCAGACCCATCGCGCACCTCGCTCAGCCGTCGAGGTCGCTGACGTGCTGGATCAGGCGTCCGACCAGCCCATAGCGGAGCGCGGCCTCCGCGCCCAGCCAGAAGTTCCGGTGGGTGTCCTCCTCGATACGCTCCAGCGGCTGCCCGGTTTCCCGGGCAAAAATCCGGTTGAGCCGGTCCCGCATACGCAGGATCTCCCGGGCCTCGATGTCGATGTCGCTCGCCGTGCCGCCGGCGCCGCCGGCGGGCTGGTGCAGGAGGAATCGGGTGTTGGGAAGGCAGTAGCGCTGTTCCTTCGGCACGGCGACATAGATCAGGGCCCCTGCGCTCGCCACCCACCCCGTTCCGATCATCCGCACCCGCGGACGGATGAAGCGGAGCAGGTCGTGAATCGTGTCTCCGGCCTCGACGTGGCCGCCCTGCGAGTTAATGAAGACGGTGATGTCCGCCTCGGACTCCGCGGCCAGCGCCAGGAGCTGCCCCGACACGATGGCGGCGAGCTTCTGGGTGATCTCGCCGCTGATGATGATGGTCCGGGCCCTGAGAAGCCGCTCGCCAACGGGATCGGCGACCGCGGTGGGCGGGCTCTCGGGTTCGTGCTGGCGGGGCATGTGCGCTCTCCGAAGGTTGTCGGTCACTTGAACACTAATAGTGCCCCGGCGCCGCGCCAGCCGAACCGGCGGGCGGATCTCCCTCATGAGCGCGAGCAGGTTCTCCTCCGAGTCCCGGCAGAAGGTCATCCATGGCTCGCGTCGGCGATCTGGCCGATCCGACTCGGGGCCTCCACTCAGTGTTCTGCCACTCCGAACGCCATCACCATGTCTCCCTGCTTGAAGCCGAACAGCGCGTTACCGCCGACGGCGACGGCCACGTATTGTCTGCCTCCGGCCTGGTAGGTGATCGGCGGAGCGTTCACCCCGGCCTCACACTGGTAGGACCAGATCCGCTTGCCGCTCCCCGCGCCGAACGCCGCGAAGACGCCCCTCCCCGCCCCGGAGAACACCAGGCCGCCCGCCGTGGCCAATACGCCGCCGATCAACGGCTCCTCGGTCCTCACCTGCCAGCGGTGGCGGCCGCCGGCCGCGAGATCCACCGCGGTCAGAGTCCCCCACGCCTCCTCGGTATTCTGCGTGCTGACATACTGGAGCACGCTTCCGTCCGGGCGCCGCGCCTCGCGGGCGATGTACCGGGTGGGCAGATGGAGCGCCCCGACGTAGAGCAGCCCGCGGCCCGGATCGAAGGCCGATGGCGACCAGTTGGCCCCACCGCCGATGCCGGGCGCGATCACCACACCCTCGCCGGGCGGCGGAGGCGCGAAGAGATTGCGCTGGGGAACGAACGCCTGGGACTTGAAAAGCAGGCGGCCGCTCCGCCGGTCGTGCACGTAGACCCAGCCGGTCTTTCCCGCGTGGGCCACTGCCGGAACCGGCCGTCCGCGGTGGATCAGATCCATCAGCACCGGGGAGCTGGCGACGTCGTAGCCCCAGCGGTCGTGCGGCACCTGCTGGTAGTGCCAGACCATTTTCCCGGTACGCAGGTCGAGCGCGACCAGTGAGGAGGTGTACAGGTTGTCGCCGGGACGTGACGCGTCGGCCATCTGGGGTGACGGATTCCCAGTGCCGAAGATGAGAAGGTGAAGCTCCGGGTCGACGACCGGCGTGGCGTAGATCGATCCTCCCCCGAATCGCCACGCCTCGGCGTGCCGGGAGGCCGCGGTCCGCTCGCGGGCGATCGCGCGCCCGAGAGACACCCCGTCGGGCGTGGCGGCTCGATACGACCCTTCCCAGCCCGGGCCGGTCACGTGGAAGCGCCAGAGCGTCCGCCCGGTCCGGGCATCGAACGCCGCCATCATCCCGGGCCGGCCGTACTGGCCGGAGACGCCCACCACCGCGAGCCCTCGATCCGGGTGGAGGCCATACCCCACCCCTGCGATTCCCACGAAGACCTTGCCGTCGTGAACCAGCGGCGCGGCGCTGATGCCCACGCCGGTCGAGCCGGTGGCGCTCACCTGGGCCAATGGATCGTCGGAGTTGAGCTGGCTGCTCGCCTCCGTCGGTCCCCGGTACTCGGCCACCGTGACGTCCCAGAGGACGGCGCCGGTCGAGGACTTGAGCGCCACCAGCCGGCCGTCCACCGTTCCCACGTAGACCTTGCCCCCGGCGACGGCGACGCCGCGGTTGGCCGGGCCGCAGCAGAGCTGCTCGGAGCGGGACTCGTGCCGGTACCGCCACAGCTCTCGGCCGGTCCTGGCGTCGAGCGCCGCGACGCCGCTGTAGGGGAGAGAGACGAACATCGTGTTGCCGATCACGATCGGGGTGGCCTGGAAGGTCGCCGTCACCCCGCTGTGATAGGTCCAAAGCGACTCCAGCCGAGGCGCATTCGCGGTGTCGATGGCGCTCAGTGGTGAATAGCGGCGACCGCCCAGGTCAAGGCCGTGGAGGGGCCAACCGTGACCGTCCTGTGCCGCGGCCGGTTGGCCGGCCGCGGCGAAGGTCCCGAGAACGGCCTGCACCACCGTCCTGCGCAGGGCGGCCGGCATCGAATGAAAGCGCACTGGGGTCGTCCTTGGCTCACTGCGATTGCAGCACTCGCATCGGTGGGACCTTGGCCGAACGCCGCGCGGGAACGTAGGTCGCGATCAATCCGACCAGCACTAAGATACCGGTCGCGCCCGACAATGTGAGATAGTCGGTGGGGCTCACGCCGAAGAGTTGCGCCTGCAGCAGACGCGACGCCGCGACCGATCCCAGGACCCCGAGGCCCGCTCCGGCCAGCGCCAGCCGCAGGCCCTGACGCAGCACCATTTGGACGACGGCTCCCCGGGACGCGCCCAGCGCCATCCGAATGGCGATCTCGTGGGACCGCTGCACCACGAGGTAGGCGATCACCCCATAGATGCCGAGCGCCGCCAGGAGCAACGCCGGCAGCGCGAAGGCGGCCAGCAACCCCGTCACCAGCCTGCGGTAAGCCAGGGTGGCGTCCAGCATGCTGGCGAGCGTCTGGACTCCACTCCGGAAATCGGCCCCCTCGAGCGGAATGTCGGGATCCACGCCCAGCACGGCGCGCTTGAGCCCGAGCGCCACGGCGTCCGGCGCGCCCTCGGCACGCACCAGCACCGCGATCCGAGGCCAGACCGTGAGAGTGTACGGGACATAAACTTCCGGCTCGAAGTCCGCCTCGAGCGCGAAGTGCCGCACGTCGCCGACTACCCCGACGACCGTGGCGCGCACCGGCTTCCCGAAGTCGGTCCGGCCCTGCGCGGCCTTGTGAACGACGACGGATTCGCCGACCGGATTCCGGTCCGGCCAGTACCGCCGGGCCAGCGTCTGGTTCACGATCACCGATGAGCCCGGTCCCACCATGTCGCTCCGCTCGAAGCCACGGCCGGCGACGATCGGGATGCCGGCGGTCCCGAAGTACCCGGCATCCACCGATCGGAAGAGCACCCCGGCGGTCGCGCCGCTGTCGGGTGGGGCGCCGGCCACCTCGAACCGGGATGTGATCGAGGCTCCACTCAACGGGACGTGATTGGTCAAGCCGACCGACCGGACGCCTGGCACCGCCCGAGCGGCCTCGGCGATCGCATCGTAGAGCGCGAGCGCTTGGGCCGGCTCATCGTACCGTGGGGAGGGAGGATCGATCGGAATGGCGACGAGGTGATCCAGGTCGAAGCCGGGGCGCACCTGCTGAAGCTGTTGCAGGCTGCGGACCAGCAGTCCCGCGCCAACCAGGAGCATCAGGGCCAGCGCGAATTCGGCGACCACCAGCGCAGCACGAAGCCGCTGCCGGGCTCTCCCGCTGCCGGCTCCCCCGCCGTCCTTCAGTGCCGGAATCAGCGCGCCGCCACGTGTGGCGAGGGCGGGCAGCAATCCGAAAGCAACGACCAGTACGATCGACACCGCGGCGGTGCCGAGGACGACCCACCCGTCCAGGCCTATGGCATCGACCCGTGGCAGCAGCGATGCAGCCGACGCCTTGATCCACCCGACCAGCCAGAGCGCACCGAAGAGACCGAGCGCGGTGGCTGCGGCTCCGAGGACCAGACTCTCGGCGGCAAGGAGCCGGAGCAAGGCACCTCGCCCGGCACCCAGCGCGGTGCGGATCGCAAGCTCGCGAGCGCGCGCGGTCGCGCGGGCCAGCGACAGGTTGGCGATGTTGACACACGCGATGAGCAGGACGAATCCGGCTGCCACGGTCAGCAGCCGGAGCTGAGGGCCGACGCCCGCCAGGATCTCGTCAGCCACGGGATAGAGCGATACGGACCGCCAGCCACCGCTCTCCCCAGGATAGTCGTCGGCGAGCCGGGCGGCGACGGCAGACAGGGCACCCCGGGCCGCCACGCTGTCCACTCCCATGCGCAAGCGGCCCACCACGCGGCTGTCCACATGCACCCCGCGCTGCGCGAGCGCGGCGTCGGTCACCTCGATCGCGGAGATCGGAGCGTAGAGATCGGCCCACGGCGGATAGCCGAAATCCGGGCCCATGACCCCGACCAGCGTATAGCTCCGGCTCCCGACGGTGATGGCGCGCCCCAGCGCGGAGCGATCGCCACCGAAGCGCCGCTGCCAGAGCCGGTGGGAGAGCACCACAGCGCCTGGTGATCCGGGCTGGAAGTCCGAGCCGATGAGCGTCCGGCCCAGCAGGGGCCCGTCCGAGAGCGCCAGGAAGAAATCTTGGGAGACATAGGCCCCCACCAGCCGTTCCGCCCCGGTGCTCGTCCGCATGACCGCACCGAGCCCTCGAACGAACGCTAGCGCCTCGAACGCACTGGTACCCGCCCGCCAATCCCGAAACGTCGGGTAGGAGGCGAGCCGCTCGTTGCCGGTCGAGTCCCGCTCGAGCGCGAGAAACACCCGGTCGGCGGGCGCGTACGACAGCGGACGCAGCAGCACGGACCGGAGGACGCTGGTGACCGCGGCAGTGCCGCCGATCCCCAGGGCCAACGTGAGCACCACGGCGAAGCTGTATCCGGGGCTTCTTGCGAGCGTGCGCGTCGCGTGCGTCAGATCCCTGATCATTGTTCGGTTCTCGTCTTGGCCTGGTCTGTCCCCTGGGCATGCTCCACGCCACTCCCGGACTAGCCGCCCAGGACGCGTCGCAGGCCCGAGCCCAGTCCGGCGCCGATCAGCGCGAGCAGTGAATAGACGCCGAGAAACAGCATGCCCAGCGGCCACAGCCCGCCACTGGCGGGATCGAGCAGCACCCTCGCCAGCAGCACGACCGCCTGGCCGCTGAAGATTCCCACCGCTACCTCGGCCCAGTGTCCGGGGACCATGAACCCTCCGATGGCGCCCGCGCACAGCAACGCCGCCGGGTAGCTTACACCGGCCGAATCCCAAGGCTCGTGGCGCCCGGTGACGGCGGCGAAGACGAGCCAGATGCCGGCGCCGAGGGCCAGGCCCACGGGCAGCCCGGACGAGATGTACGTCCAGCGGTCGAGCCTTGGCGCTCCCACCCGATTCGTCCGATCAGGGGGCGCGGAAGCGCGCCAGAGGGCCGCCCGAGCCGCTGAGAGTGAGGGCCGAGTCGGAGACCTCGTAGGTCTCGATCGCGGGCAACATGGCCAGAAAGCCCCGCTCCAACTCGTCGCCGTCGGCACACGCCATCTTGGTCGAGATCGCCGGGCCGAAGCTGAGGGTCTCGCCGGCGAGGCTGTACCCGGCGCTGTATCGATTGCACCCGGCGAACCCCGCCGCGCGTCCGTTCGACTGATCGAACTGGATGGTGGCGGGACGGCCCCCGGCGCCGAGCGGGGCCGCCATCTCCCCGAGGTGGACGAGGATCCATTCTCGGTTATTGAGCGACGCGGTGCCGGAGGCTGGCGGTGGCTCAGCGGCCGGTGGCTCAGCGGCCGGTGGCTTGGGGCCGCAGGCGGCCAGGGCGATGAGCCACAGCGCCGTGCATGCACTTGGAGCGACTCGCATCAGAACGTCTCCTCCTGCCCGATGTCTCGACCCGGCGCCAGGTGATTCACCCGTAAGGGGACCATTGTCGCCAGGGCATTCGCCACCAGGCTTCGGTGACAGTGCGTCGGGTCGGCCTCGAGGCAAAGCAGGCAGACCCGCCGCCCCGACCGCACGATGTCCGCTAGCGCTTCGAGCTCAGCCCGGGCGCTCTGGGTGGCCAGGTGGCGTTGGAAAATCTCCCGCATCTCCGCGTGCCGGCCGGCCCGGGCAGCCGCCCGGCCTTCAGCCGGAGTGCCGAGGCCGCGCAGATGGAGGTACTCGATGCCGGCGCCATGAAGATTGGCGGCCAACGCGGACTTCGCGAATCCTGGGCGCCGTGAGCTCGCCACTGCCCGGATGTCCACCAGCAGCTCGACACGATGCTCGGCCAGCACCTCGAGGAAGGTGTCCACAGTGGCCGCCTGATATCCCACCGTTGCCACCTCCCGCGCACTGGCGATGGCCGGCTCCCGAGAACGCTTCAAGCTCGACACCCGCGGCACTCAGGCCGCCGGCGGCTTCGGCTCGCCGGCGTGCTTGGCGCGGTAGCGGATCAGGTCCGCCGTCAAGAACAGGCCGAGCAGCGCGACACCAGCACCCATCAATCGCAGCAGATCGACCACCGACCGCGCGTGGGCCTGCTGGGCGATGGCGGTCTCGGTCAGGAGCCGGGTGGTGGCCGCGGACGGCGTGCGGGCTCCCCGCTCGACGTCGCTGGCGTACTGGCGCCATTCCCGGATGGTCCCGGGGGGGAGCTCCCGCACCCGGCCGGACTGCGCGCCGAGCACCGCTCCCAGACCCAGACCCATGAAGCCCACCGCCACAACGATCCATCCGGTCATGGCTCTACGCATCGTCGGGCAACACCTCGACGTCAGCGGGGTTGAACGCCACTTCGCCGTGCCCGGGGACATCGAGCGTCACCCGGTCCTTCAGTGGACCGGTGGGTGGCCGCCTGGTGCGGGAGACTTCAACGATAGTGCCGGTCTTTCCGGCGACCCGCGCCACGCCGGTCTGAAGCACCCGCGCGCGGCGACCGGGAACGCAGTCATCGATGTTGGCCACGAAGCTCCTCTCTGCGGTGAATGCTCCTTACGCCGGCCGCCGGCCTTCCCGGATGGCGTCCACAATGTCCTCTCGACTGAGGCGTGCCTCGATCGCCGCCACATCCAGCGGCGAGCGCGCCGGCGGCTCCGGGCGCAGCACGAATGCCTGGCCATCCTTTCGCCGAATTCTTACCGCGCCGTCCTTGCTGGCCCGCTCCAGCAGCGAGGCGAGCCGCTGGCGCGCTTCCAGCGTCGAGAACTCCTTCACCTCACACCTCCAGCACCTTCACCCCGGCCTCGTGAGCCGCCCGCCCCAGCCGGGGGTCCAGCGTGAGCAAGGGGGCGCCATGCCGCCGGGCACACGCCATGAGATAGGCATCGTACGCGTAGAGCCCGAACCGGTCGGCCAGCTCGATCGCCGCGCCCAGCTCGACCTCGACCAGCCGGATTGGAATCTGGGCGTACGCGACCAGGGCCGCCTGGACCTCGGCCAGCTTCAGCCGCCGGCGCTTGAGCAGGGCGGAGAGCGCGTTGCCGGTCTCCCAGTGCACCGATCCCGGCGCGAGAAGCTCCGCGCCCTGGGTCCGGGCGATGAGACGGTCGCGGGTGGGCTCCCCGGTCAGGACGGCGATCAGGGCGGACGTATCGACCACGAGCTCCATACCGCCTACTCGCCGCCTCGAGACAGGAACTCACGGAACCGGCGGAGTGCTTCGCTCCGCCCGGCCTGGCCCGAGACCGTCGCGGTCTCCCCAGCGGCGCCCGACAAGAGAAACTCCCCCGGCCCGCCCCGAGCGCCTACGGCCAGCGCCGCGACCCAGCGGTCGCCTTCGGCCGGGGTGATCTCGGTGCCGTCGGCGATCTCGGTGTCGGGTGCGAACACGCTCTCGACCAGCTCCGGCGCCGCGGGCACCACCTGTTCCCGACCGTTGTCACAGACGCGAAGTATCACGGCGGCGTCCCGGGATCAGGCGGTTGCTCCGGCCCTGGCCGGGGACAGGCGGTAGCGCTCCCGCAGCACGCCGCTGTGGTGCACCAGGTGGCCGACAATGATGTAGGCCAGCGCCCGCGCGCTGATGGTCGCGCCGCTCGCCTCGCCGGACCGGCTCCAGGCGCCGGACGGCAGCCCATTCATCAGCGCGATCGTGCTGGACCGAACCGTACGGAACTCCGCCACCAGGGATGCCAGCGGCCGCGCATCGAAGTCGCCGGCGGGCACGTAGGCGTTCTCATCGAATCCCGGCAGAGGAGTGGTATCGCCCCTGGCGATCCGCATCAGTCGGTACGCGAAGATTCGCTCGGCGTCGGTGACATGTCCCACCACCTCCTTGACGCTCCACTTCCCTGGGGCGTAGCGCGCCCGGGCCGCGGCCTCGTCGAGCGGCGCCGCCAGCCGCTCCAGCGCCTCGAGCGTCTCGCTCAGATAGCGTCCGATCTGCTCTCCGGCCACCTTGGAGATGTAGTCGTGGTAGAACGGGGCGGCTTCCTCCGGGCTCGGCCGGGAGAGGGCCAACTGGCTCATGTTCACTCCTGAAGCGCCGTGATGCGAACGTCCGCCCGTTACACCATCGTGGCGTGGCAGAGGCGGCATTTCCTGGTAATATGGTGGGTAGCACACCCACTCAGGAGGTCTCCATGACAACCGCCGCTCCCGCTTCCACCACGGCCGTCGCCAACGAGCTCGTGTCCCTTTGCCGGGCAGGGCGCAACCTCGACGCGATCGGCAAGCTCTATTCACCCAAGATCGTGAGCCTCGAGCCGGTCGGCAACGAGGCCATGCCGGCCGAGATGACGGGCATCGATGCTATCCGGCAGAAGAACGAATGGTGGCTGGCCAACTACGAGGTGAACTCCGCCGAGGTCAACGGCCCGTTCGTCGGCGGGGACCAGTTTGCGGTCCAGTACCTGTTGGACACGACGTTCAAACCGAGCGGCCAGCGTTCGGTGATGACCGAGATGGCGCTCTACACGGTGAAGGACGGCAAGATCGTGCGCGAGCAGTTCTTCTACCACACGCCCGAGGCGGAGACGTAAGCGACCTCGGCCCGGCGCCTTCAGCGCGCGTAGCTATCGGCGCCGAGGAAGTGGAGAGAGACGTAGGTCGTCCCCTTGATCATCTCGCGGACCTCGTCGGGCTGCTCGAACCGCTTCAGAATCACGTCCAGCATCAGGTGCTCTCCAGGGAGGAGGACTCCCGTCGGGCGGCAAACTCGTCCAGCGCGCGGCTCGCGCGCCGGCGTATGGCCCGGTGTACCACCGGGGTCCAGCCGAGCAGGAGACCCTTGAGCCCGAGGGCCTGCCGGGCCCAGCGATAGAGGTCGAACCCGTCATGGTGCCGGTGGATCAGGCCGTGCTCGAAGGTGAGTGTGGCAGCGATCCGATTGTGCACCCGCCGTCCGGTCACGCTGTAGGTGTACCACGCCTGCCACTCCACACTGGCGCGGTCGCTCTCGGCACGCACCGGCCCCCGCTCCACCCGCAGGTCGGTGGCCCGCTCGCAGAGCATCCTCCACATGAGGCCGATCCTGGGTCCGACCAGTTGGGGGAACACCGGGTCGGAAAACCGGGCGTCCGGCGAATAGCTGGCGGCCATGATGTGATAATCCCGGCGATCGAATGCCGCGTAGAACCGCTCGACCAGCGCGGTATTGGCCGCGGCTCGCTGCTCGCTCATGACTCGGGCCCTCCGGCTACGCCGCGGGACGGCGGGTGAGGCCGAGCCAGACCCGCAACGCAACCCAGTGCGCCGTCCCGATCACCACGCCCGTGACAGCGGCGATGAGGAGCTCGGAGGTCAGCAGGAACCTCGCGTTGATCAACTCGGCGACCGCGCCCGTCACCAGCCCAGCGAGGGCGAAGGGCCACCAGGCGACGCGAGATGGCTCCGACCGCCGGGCGCAGACCAGAAGCGCTACTGCGTAGAGGGCGACGGCGCTGCCGACCGTGAGCAGGAGAAGCCCCCCGCGCTGGACCGACTCGTGCCAGATCACCATGCTTCCCACCATCAGCACCACGGCCGTGGTGCCCAGGGTTTCGATCCTGGCGAGCCAATCAGGGTTCATGTGCTACCTCGTGCTTCACCGGTCAGCGAAAGAGATCCCACTTGAGGAAGCTGACCTGCCATCGGCCCTTCGTCTGCCGCCAGCGAAGATCGTACCGGGCGCTTACCTTGACCCGCCGGTGGGTGAAGCTCCAGACCCCGTCCTCGATCACGTAGGCGCCGTCGGCCGCGACGGTCCGTGGGCGAAATTCAGACCGCGACACATCCGACTTGAGCGCGAGGCCTACGAAGTACGCGATGGCGGTGCTGCCACGTCGCGCCGTGTCCGGGGCCGGAGGCCAGATCATGACGTCGGCTGCGAGAAATCGACGCAGCGCGGCGGAGTCGCGCTTGACGAAGGCCGCGGCCAACTGCCAGCGCGGGAGCGGGTCCTGCGCGGGCGCGGCCATGGCCGGGGCCACGGCCGGCGGCAACCCGTCGCCGGACGGCGAGATCAGCAGTAGAAGTGAGACGCAGAGACATCGCATGACGCCGCTCACTCCCCGGCCAGCGCGTCCAGCTTCAACACGGTATTCCGGTTCCGGCCGGTGCCACGGCTGCCGAGCTTCCTCTCGACCAGGGCGTTGGTGATCCGGGAGCGCCCGATTCCATCAGGGTAGACGATGCATGCCTGCTTGTCCTTGTTGTGAGCGCCGAGATTCACCGCCCGAAGCAGGGCCA
>JACCRH010000273.1 GCA_013813675.1 Gemmatimonadales bacterium | reverse complement strand
CTCCCGGACATCGAGCCGCACGGTGCTGAACCGGAACGACTCGACCTCCCGCCGCACCGGGCGCACGATCGCGGCCGCGATTTCCGGCCGCCCCGCCTGGGTCAGCTCGTCCTCGATCAGATTGAGGTCGGCGAGCAGCGCGTCCGCCGAGCCGTAGCCGGCGGGATCGGGCCGGGTATCCCCCCGCTCGGTGTTCCGGATCAGGACCTGGATCCGTCCGAGCATGACGCCCAGGTACTGGCGGAACACCTCGCCCGGATTCCGGGTCCCGATCTCCTCGGCCTCGCCGGTGGCGGCCAGCTCCCGCTCCAGCGCCTGCCGGAATCGGTCCGAGGGAGGCACCGAGCGCTCGGTGATGCTGAGCGCGCGCACCAGCTCGCCCAGGCGGCGGTGATAGCGCCGCACACCGGTGAGGCGGTTCTCCAGCAGCGTGCTCCGGGTGACGTCGTTGGTGACGAATGGATTACCGTCGCGGTCGCCGCCGACCCAGGAGCCGAACTGGAAGAAGGATGGAACGGTGAAGGTCTCGCCCGGGTAGGACTGCTCCAGGGCGCGCTCGACCTTGTCCAGCAGATCGGGCACGGCCTCGAACAGCGTCTCGTTGAAGAAGTGCAGTCCCCAGTAGACCTCCTGGGGCACCGTCGGCTTGGCCAGCCGGAGCTCGCCGGTGAGCCAGAGGAGCTCGATGTCGTTCCTCAGGCCGTCCACCAGCGCCTTGCGCTCCCGCGGGGTCCAGCGGGGCGACTCCAGCTCGACCAGGCGACGGTAGACGCGGCGGTGCTTCTCCAGTACCGTCACCCGCCTGGCTTCGGTGGGATGGGCCGTGATCACCGGCCTGACCCGCAGGGCCTCGAGCAGGGTGCGGACATCCGCCGCGGGGACGCCGGAGGCAGCCGCGGACGAGAAGACCTGCGCGAAGGTGCCGCGAAGCTGCTCGTGGCCGCGCTCCGCCTCGATCTGACGCCGCCGCCGCATCGCCGCGTTCTGCTCGGCGATGCTCAGCAGCTGAAACCAGATGCCCTGCACCTGCAGCGTCCGGCCGAGCAGCTCGGGACTCAGGTCCGCCACGTCCCGCTGCCCGCGCAACACCGATTCCACCTCGGGCTGCCGCTCGCGCACCAGCTCGAGCAGGAGTCCGGAGAGGAGCTCGACGACCTCGGTGGCGTACGCCGCCGCGCTCGCCGCGGCCGGATCCGCCGACTCCGGCAAGGTCGACGCGGAGAACGGCTCGAGCGCGGCCTCGGTCACACCACCTTGTCCCGGAGCGGTGCGCCTTGGAAGAAGAGCCGGAGATTTTCCAGCGCGCGCATACCCATCGCCACCCGGGTCTCCTGCGTCGCGCTGCCCAGGTGGGGAAGCAGGACCACGTTCTCCATCGCCATCAGCTCGGCCGACACCTGCGGCTCGCGCTCGAACACGTCCAGTCCGGCGCCGGCCAGGCGTCCGCTCCGAAGCGCCGCCACCAGCGCGGCCTCGTCCACCACGTCGCCCCGCGCGGTGTTGATGAGAAACGCACCCGGCTTGAGCAGCGCCAGCCGCTCGGCGTTCATGAGGTGGCGGGTCTCCGGCGTCGCCGGACAGTGCAGCGAGACGAAATCGGCCTCCCGCAGCACCTGGTCGAGGCGCTCCCGTGGCTCGGCGCCGAGCGACGCGGCGTCCTCCGGCGACGGAGGAAACGGATCGTGGAAGATGATCCGCATCCCGAACCCGTGATGGGCCCGCTTCGCCACCGCGCGGGCGATCCGGCCCATGCCCACCAGCCCCAGGGTCTTGCCGCTGACCTGGGTGCCGAGCATGTGCGTGGGACGCCACCCGGTCCACGATCCCGAGCGCAGATGCCGCTCGCCTTCGCCAGCGCGGCGGGTCACGGTGAGCAGCAGCGTCATCGCGATGTCGGCGGTCGCGTCGGTCAGCACGTCGGGAGTATTGGAGACGGCCAGGCCACGCGCCTTCGCGGCGTTCACGTCGATGTGGTTGAAACCCACCCCGAAATTGGCCAGCAGCCGCGCCCGGCGCGGCTCCGCCGCCAACACCTCGGCGTCCAGGCGGTCGGTCACCGTGCAGAGCAGCGCGTCGGCGGTCCGGAGCGCCTCGCGGAGTCCGTCGGGGCCGAGCGGGGTGTCCTCCCGGTTGAGCTTCGCGTCGAAGTCTTTCGCCAGCGCCTGCTCGACCGGATCGGGCAGCCGCCGGGTCACGACCACGGTGGGCCGGGCGCTCATCGCGCCGCCGCGGTCCGTTTCGGCTTCTTGGCGAGGGCGGCCTTCACCGTCGAGCCCAGCTCGGCCGCGCTGGCGGCCACCGTGAGCCCGGCCGCGAGCATCATCTCGGCCTTCTCGGCGGCGGTGTCGCCGAAGGCGCTGATGATTGCACCGGCATGGCCCATCCGCCGGCCCTTGGGCGCGGTGAGCCCGGCGACGTAGCCGATCACCGGCTTGCGCATGTTCTCCTTGGCGAAGAGTGCCGCCTCGGCCTCCTGCGGCCCGCCGATCTCGCCGATGATCATCACCGCGTCGGTCTCGGGATCCTGCTCGAACAGCTTCAGGTGGTCGAGGAACGAGCTGCCGTTGATCGGATCGCCGCCGATGCCGACGCTGGTGGTGATGCCGATGCCGAGCTCCTTCATCTGCGCGGCGGCCTCGTACCCCAGTGTGCCCGAACGGGTCACCAGACCGACGTTGCCCCGCATGTAGATGTGTCCCGGCATGATGCCCAGCATCGCCTTGCTCGGGCTGATCACGCCGGCGCAGTTGGGCCCCACCAGGGTGCTGCGGCGCTCCTTGGGAAAGCGGAACAGGTAGCGCTTCACCATCATCATGTCCTGCGCCGGAATCCCGTCGGTGATGGTGACGATGAACCGGATCCCCGC
>JACCRH010000030.1 GCA_013813675.1 Gemmatimonadales bacterium | reverse complement strand
CTATTGCGGTCCATCCCCGGCATGAGCCCGGCCGCCGCGTCGGCGGTCGCGGTGGCCGGGCTCTCGGCTGGGCGCCGCGCTCTCGAGGAGGCGGAGCGCTTGGGGGCGCGGGTGCTGATTGCCGACGATCCCGAGTATCCGCCACTGCTCAGCCAGATCCCCGATTCGCCTCCGGTGCTCTTCGCGCTGGGAAATCTGCGCCTGCTGCAGCGGCCAGCGGTGGCCATCGTGGGGAGCCGGGACCACTCGCCGTATGGCGCGGAGGTGGCACGGGCACTCTCCTGGGGGGCAGCATCCTGCGGCCTGGCGGTGGTGAGCGGCATGGCTCGCGGGCTCGACGCGGTAGCCCACGTCGCGGCGCTCGATGCCGGCGGCGGCACCATCGGGGTGCTGGGCAACGGAGTCGGCGTCATCTACCCCACCGCCAATCGGGAGCTGTATCAGCGGGTGGCGGCAACCGGCCTGCTCCTCACCGAGTTCCCGCCCGGCGAGCGACCGTCCGCCGGCAGCTTTCCCCGGCGCAACCGTCTCATCAGCGGGCTGGCACGGGTCACGGTCGTGGTGGAGGCGGCGGAGGGGTCGGGCGCACTGATCACCGCGGGCACCGCGCTCGACCAGGGGCGCGAGGTGATGGTCGTGCCGGGCAACATCACCAGCCCCTCCTCGGTCGGGGCCAATCGCCTCATCCGCGACGGAGCGGCGCCGCTACTCTCGTCCGACGACCTGCTGGAGCACTACCCGGAGTCGGTCCGGCCGTCCGAGGGGTTCGGCGGCCCACCCCCGGCAACGGTCCCTCTGCCCGACGCGCTGCCTGCCGGCCACCGGGCCGTGGCCGAGCTGCTCGGCACGGAGCCGGTCCTGCTGGAAGACCTGGTGGGCCGCTCCGGCCGGCCGCCGCAGGACCTGCTGGCGGCGCTGTGTGCGCTGGAAATCGCGGGAGTGGTCGAACAGCGGCCGGGGAGGCAGTTTCGGCGGGTGTGAGGGGAGAGACGTGGTGCGGAGATGGCCCCCTTCGCTGTGCTCAGGGTGACAATGGGTGCGCAGAACCATGCGGTACCGGTTGTCACCCTGAGCGAAGCGAAGGGGCCGAAGCATCGTCGTGGCACGGGCTAGATTTCCCTCCATGCACGTCTACCTCCACGTCCCCTTCTGCGCCCGGCGCTGCAGCTACTGCGACTTCGCCATCGCCGTCCGGCGCGATGTGCCATCCGACGCCTACGTTGACGCCGCGCTCCGGGAATGGGCCGAGTGGCAGAGCCATGAAGTCTGGGCCGAGTCGCCCCGGGTGGAGTCGGTCTACTTCGGCGGCGGAACGCCGTCCCGGCTGGAGGCGGGCGCGATCGCGCGCATCCTCCAGCGAATCGACACCGACCGGCCTCCGGCACCGGGCGCGGAGGTGACGCTGGAGGCCAACCCCGACGACGTCACCCGCGAAGCGGCGCGCAGGTGGCGCGGGGCAGGAGTCAACCGCGTCTCCCTCGGCGCGCAGTCGTTCGATCCCGCGGTACTCGGCTGGATGCACCGGACCCATTCCGCGGGGCAGGTCGGAGCCGCCGTGGAGACTGTGCGGGAGGCCGGCATCGCCGAGCTGTCGCTGGACCTGATCTTCGGGCTCCCCGCGTCGCTGGAGCGCGATTGGAGCTCCGATCTCCGCCTGGCCCTCGCTCTCCAGCCAGAGCACCTGTCGCTCTACGGCCTCACCGTGGAGGATCATACGCCGCTGGCCCGGTGGACCGCCCGGGGCGAGGTCGCCCCGGTGGACGAGGAGCGGTATGCGGCCGAATTTCTCGAAGCCGACGCGGTCCTCGGTCTGGCGGGATACGAACACTACGAGGTCTCCAACTACGCTCTGCCGGGCCGGCGGGCGCGGCACAACAGTGCCTATTGGCGGCGGGCACCCTTCATCGGCATCGGCCCATCGGCCCACAGCGGGTGGGGGGCGAATCGCCGGTGGAACCTGCGGGACTGGTCCGCGTACCAGCGCGCCGTGGCGGCGGGGGAGAGCCCGGTGGGAGGCAGCGAGCGCCTCGACGAGCCCGAGGTGGAGCTGGAGGAGCTCTACCTGGGGCTCCGCACCCGCGAAGGCGTGCCCGCCGGGCGGCTGCCTCCGGAGACGGCGGACGCGTGGCTCGCGGCCGGATGGGCCGCCCGCTCCGGCGGCTCGGTTCGTCTCACCCCGGAAGGCTGGCTTCGCCTCGACGCGCTTACCGCGGCCGCGAGGTAGCCTCCGCCATTTCCCGGCAGGTCTCGCTGCAGCGGCGACAGATTTCGGCGCAGGCCGCCATGTGCGGGTCTTCGCCGTGCCGGTCGCATTCGTCGGCGCACCGCTCGCAGATCGCGGCGCAGGCGCCGCAGGTCTCGCCGTGCAGGTCGGAGCCGCGAATCATGAAGTCGGCGGAGGTCCGGCAGATCTCGGCGCAGTCGAGCAGGAGCCTGAGATGGGGGGCCTCGATCTGGGCCTCCCCGCGAAAGTGGCGGGCCGCGGTCTCCAGGCAGAGGCGGTGGCAGCGCACGCAATTTTCGATGCACTGCTCGATCGAGTGGGTGGTAGGGCTCGCCATATGGACTCCAGGTAGGCTGAGGGTCGAACGCAAATGGGGCATCGGTGCCAGGTTGCCGAGGGTAGGGATTGATCCGGGGGGTGTCAAGCGGTGGGATCACGCTCGGTGTAGCACCTCGCGCCGCCTGCCTCATCCCGAGCGAAGCGACCTTCGTCGCGAGCGCAAGAGACCGCCGGCAAGGTCCCTCGCTTCGCTCGGGATGAGGTAGGCCGCTCCGCCCGATGGGGCGTCGCAAGCGCGCTTCAAGCCAGCTAAATTCCGTCCGATGCCAGTACCGGAACAACTGAGCGATCGAGAGCTCCGGGTTCTCGAGGCGGTCGTCCAGACCTACATCGAGACCGCGGAACCGGCCGGGAGCCAGACCATCGCCCGCCGGTTCGGGCTGGGCGTCTCCCCCGCCACCATCCGGAGCACGATGAGTGACCTGGAGGACAAGGGGTATCTGTTCCATCCCCATACCTCCGCCGGCAGAATTCCGACCGACCGCGCCTACCGGGGCTACGTCAACTCGATCATGCGTCTTGCCCCGCCGACCGACGAGGCGCGGCAGACGCTGAGGAGCGAGTTGTCCGGGTCGCGCAACGCGGTGGAGGAGATCGTGCGCCGCGCCGCGCAGGTCCTCGGCGTGCTCACCCAGGAGCTGGGCGTGGCCGTCGCGCCGGCCCTCGATGAGCTGGTGCTCGAGCGCCTGGAGCTGGTGCCGGTCTCGAGCGAGCGGCTCCTGCTGGTGTTCAATCTGAGAAGCGGGGTGCTGCGCACCATCTTCGTCGAGGTGCCGGCCCGGGTCTCTCCGGCCGCGGTGCAGGAGGTCGCCCGGATCCTCAACGAGCGGCTGGCTGGGCTCAGTCTCTGGCGCATCCGGGAGACCGTGGGCGAGCGGCTCCGCGATGCGGCCGGGCCGAGCGGCGAGGCCGAGCTGCTCAACATCTTCGTGGCGGAGCGGGAAGAGATCTTCGACCTGTCCAGCGAGACCGGCTCAGTGGTGCTCGGCAGCGCCCAGATGCTGGCCGACCAGCCGGAGTTCGCCTCCAACAGCCGGATGCGCGACCTGATCCGGCTCACCGAGGGGCGGCACGATCTTCTGAAGCAGGCGCTGGCGAGTCGCCGGCGGCTGGGGCTCTCGATCACCATCGGGAGCGAAAACCCCGACACCCGGCTCAACGAGTTCACCCTGGTGACCTCCTCCTATCAGGCCGGTGAGCTCAAGGGCGTGATCGGGGTAATGGGTCCGACCCGCATGCCCTACGACAAGATCATCGGCCTGGTGGAGCACACCAGCCGTATGGTGGAAGGATTGCTGGAGTGAGCGACTTCTACACCCTGCTGGTGCTGTCGCGCGACTGCACCGAGGCCGATATCAAGAAGGCCTATCGGAAGCTCGCGATGGAATACCATCCCGACCGGAACTCCTCGCCCGACGCGGAGGCCAAATTCAAGGAGATCACCGAGGCGTACGAGGTGCTGAAGGATCCCCAAAAGCGCGCGGCCTACGACCGCTACGGGAAGGCGGGAGTCAGCGGCGGCCAGGGCGGGTTCGGCTTCCATCACGTGGACCTGTCCGAAGCGCTCAACATCTTCATGCGCGACTTCGGGGGGATGGGCGGCTTCGAGTCCATCTTCGGGGGCGGCGGCCGCCGGCAGGATCCGCGTCGCGGGCAGGACGCGCGGATGACGGTCCGGATCACCTTGTCCGACGTTGCCGCCGGCTTGAAGAAGTCGGTGAGGCTCAAGACCCTCGAGCGCTGTAGCGCATGCGCCGGAAGCGGGGCCAAGCCGGGCACCCAACCGGTGCGCTGCGCCACCTGCGGCGGCAGCGGCGAGGTGCGCCGGGCCACGCGGAGCATGTTCGGCCAGTTCGTGTCGGTGTCGGCCTGTCCTACCTGCGCCGGCGAAGGCCAGGTGATCCGCGAGGCCTGCGAGGTGTGCCGCGGCGAGGGCCGGGTCAAGGGCGACCGTAGCGTGACGGTGGAGATCCCGGCCGGGGTGTCCGCCAACCACTACCTGACCCTGCGAGGTCAGGGGGCCGCTGGTCCGCGCAACGGGCCCATGGGCGATCTCCTCGTGATGCTGGACATCAAGGAGGACGACCGGTTCGAGCGCCAAGGTGACGACCTGTACTTCGATCTGCCACTCTCGTTCTCCCAGGCGGCGCTGGGTGGGGAGTTCGCCATTCCGACACCATATGGCGACGAGGAAGTCCGCATCCCTGGCGGCACTCAGCCGGAGACGGTACTCCGGCTTAAGGGCCAGGGCCTGCCGGTGCTGGGCCAGAACACGAAGGGCGACCTCCTCATCCGGGTGCATGTCTGGACCCCCGAGCGGCTCACCGACGAGCAGGAGCGAATCTTCCAGGAGCTGGCCAAGCTGGAGGGTGAGGCCCCCAAGCGCGCGCCGGGGTTCTGGTCGAAGCTCAAGGAAGCGCTGGGCGCATGACCTGGTGGGCGATCGACGTGCGCACGCCGCCCGAAGCTCGCGAGCGACTCGGCGCCTGGCTGGTGGCGAGGACCGGGCAGGCGGTAGAGGAGCGGGACGACGGCACGCTGGTGACCTTCGCGCCGGACGAACAGGCCGCGAACGAGTTGATCGCCGAGCTCGAGGTGACTGCCGGCGCCACGGCGCCGCTGACCAGCCGCCGGAAGATCGAGCCGGTGGACTGGTCCACCCGCTGGCGGGAAGGCCTCGGATCCAGGCGCTTCGGCCGGCTGACGGTGGCGCCCTCCTGGGTCGCGAATCCTCCGGAGTGCGATGGACCGGTCGTCGTGCTCGATCCTGAAACGGCGTTCGGCAGCGGGGAGCACGGTTCCACCCGAATAGCGCTCTCGCTGTTGGAGCGGCAGATCCACCCCGGCGCCCTGGTGCTCGACCTTGGCAGCGGCAGTGGCATCCTCGCGCTCGCCGCGGTGAAGCTCGGGGCGGCGAGGGCCATCGGGATCGACGACGACCCGGAGGCCAACGTCGTCGCGGCGCGCAACGCGTCGAGCAACGGCGTCGAGGGTATGGTCACGTTCCTCGACGGCGACGCGGGCGATCTCGCGGCGCTGCTGGGCCCCGCCGATCTGGTGCTCTCCAATATCCTGCGCTCCGCCAACACCATGCTCCTGCCGGCGATCATCACGGCGCTGCGCCCCGGGGGCACTGCTGTCTTCTCCGGCATGGAGGTGGCCGAGGCGCCGCTGTTCCTGGCGGCGCTGGACTCGGCCGGGTTTGCGGTGATCGAGGAGCGGAGGGACACAGGGTGGTGGGGTGTCGCCGCGCGACGGAAATGATCCGGGTGCTGATTCAGCGTCACGACGGGGCAGGTGGGAAGCGGGCCGTTCTGGCGGAAGGGGAAGCGCATCACCTTCGGGTCCGGCGGGCGGAGGACGGGGCATCCGTCGAAGTGCGGGATGGCGCGGGCCTGGTCGGACGGGGGCGGCTGATCCAGGTGGGAAAGTCGTGGGAGGTCGACATGA
>JACCRH010000191.1 GCA_013813675.1 Gemmatimonadales bacterium | reverse complement strand
CTGCAGGTCCGCGCCGGAGGCGAAGAGCACCGTAGCGCCGCGCCGGGCGGCCTCCGGTTGGCAGGCCGGGAGCGACAGCGCGACGAGAAGCGCCGCAAGGGGGCGTCGAAGCACGCCGGAAGCTATCGCACTGGCGGCGGGGATGCCGAGGCGGGACATTCCAACGATGGCCGTCCTGTTGCTGCGACGAGCGATCAGCGGAGCCGCGGTGGTCTTCGGCGTGCTGACCCTCATGTTCTTTCTGCTGCGGCTCGCTCCGGGCGACCCGGCGCGTCTCCTGGTGGGACCGGCCGCCACCGAGGAGCAGGTCACGGCGCAGCGGCGGGCGCTGGGACTCGACCGTCCGCTGCCGGCCCAGTACGCCGCCTGGCTCGGCCGGTTCGTCCGGGGAGACTGGGGTACCAGTATCTCGACCGGGCGACCGGTGACCCGCACACTGGCCGAGGCCTGGCCGGCGACCGTCCGCCTGGTGGGGATCTCGCTGGTCCTCAGCTACCTGCTCGGCATCGCGATCGGCGTGCTGCAGGCTATGCGAGGCGGCCGGCTCGATACGGCGCTCTCGGTGGTGACGGTGACGCTGTTCGCCCTGCCGGGATACTGGCTGGGACTGATGCTGGTGATGGTCTTCACCTACCAGACCCGGATGCTCCCGGCATTCGGCGCGGCCGGGTTCGACTCGGATTTTCTTACCGGCTGGGAGCGGATCGCCGATCGGCTTCGGCATTTCGCTCTCCCGCTGGCGACGCTCACGCTGATCGGCATCGGAGGCACCGCACGCTACGTCCGCGGCGCGATGCTCGACGTCGCCGGTGCGCCGTTCGTGGCGATCGCGCGGGCGAAGGGACTCTCCTCGGCGCGGGTCGCGGTGCGCCACGTGTTGCGCAACGCGCTGATTCCGGTGGTGACCCTGCTGGGCCTCTCGCTCCCGGCGCTCTTCTCCGGCGCGGTCTTCATCGAGGCGATCTTCGCCTGGCCCGGTGTGGGGAGGGTGCTGGTGGAAGGCGTGGTCGCCCGGGACTACCCGGTGGTGATGGCGGCGACGGCGGTGAGCGCCGCGCTGGTGGTGGCCGGCAACCTCCTGGCGGAGGCGCTGGTCGGATGGGCGGACCCCAGAGTCCGCACCGGCCACGGCGGGGGTTCAGCGTGAGCCGAGGTCTCTGGAGCGACCGGCGGGCGGTCTTCGGGCTCGCGGTGCTTGCCGGCGCGATGGTCGTGGCGCTGCTCGCCCCGCTGCTGGCCAGTGATCCGATCACCCAGCGGGACATCGTGGCCACCCGGTTCCTTCCGCCACTCAGCTCCGACCTCCACGGCGCCTTTCATCCGCTCGGCACCGACCGGTTCGGCCGGGACGTGTGGGCTCGACTGGCCTACGGCGCGCGGGTGTCCCTCGGCGTGGGGACTCTGGCTGTGCTGGTGTCGCTGCTGGTGGGAGTCGCGGTCGGCGCGGCGGCCGGATTCTGGCGCGGCTGGCCGGCCGCGGCCTTGCTCGGGCTCACGGATTTTGCCCTGGCGCTGCCTCGGGTCGTGCTGCTCTTGCTGCTCGCCTCGCTCTGGCAACCCAGTGCGGGGCTGGTGATCCTGGTGTTGGGTCTCACCGGCTGGATGACGATCGCGCGGCTGGTGCACGGCGAGGTGCGGGCGCTGGCGGTGCGGCCTTTCGTGGAGGGCGCCGTGGGTCTCGGCGCGTCGGACCTGCGCGTGCTGGTGCGCCATATCCTGCCCAACGCCATGACCCCGGTGATCGTGGCCGCCGCGCTCGGGTTGGGCAACGCGATCATGCTGGAGGCTGGGCTCTCTTTCCTCGGCCTGGGCGTGCAGCCGCCCACGCCCTCGTGGGGGAACCTGATCGCGTCGGGCCGTGATACGCTGGTGAACGCGCCCTGGGTGGCGGCGGCGCCTGGGGTGGCGCTGGTGCTGGTCGTGATGGGTGCGACGATGTTGGGCGACGCGGTGCGGGACCGGCTGGATCCTTCGCTAGCGGTGCGGCGCTCGGGGTGAGCGAGTGTCATCCCGAGCCAAGCGAAGGAGCCATGATCCGGCTTAGCTCCTTCGCTTCGCTCAGGATGACACATGACACTGTGAGACTGCCTCGCTCGCTTTGGCATGACCGATACGGCGCTGAGGCTGCCTAGAGATCAGGGCCCAGTCCAGCGGGCGGTGCCGGCCACCTCGTCGATCATCCGCTCGAGCCGCCCCAACTCTGGCGGCGCCGCGCTGCAGCCGTAGTCGTGCCGGATGGTCTTGCTGTGGCCGTCGGCGGTGGCGGAGGTGATGACCGTGGGGGAGTCGGTGGCGTACTGGCCGCAGGCTGGCGAGCCCCGCACGTACGCATCGGCGAACCCGAAGTAGCCCCCTGCCTCCAGCTCCCCCAGCAAGCTGTCCACCCGCTCCGGCGGGATCTGATCGGCCACCTCGCCTTGCCGGATCACATGCTGCCTGCCGACGAATCGCACCGCCCCTGACCCTGAGATGGCCACCCGGTACACCGGACAGGTGCCGAAGCAGGGCGCGCGCTCCAAGGTGACCACCGGCTCCTCGGGAGCGGCGACATTGGCTGCGCCGGATGGCGCGGGGCCGCCGGCCGGGGCCGGCGGACGCGGGGAGCAGGCGGTCAGGAGGGCGACCAGCAACGCCGTCGCACGCCCCGTCATCGAGCCGGCGCCTTGACCCTGAGGTCCCGGCTTCGCACCCGGTCGGAAATGGAGAGCGAGAGCTCGTCGCGCCCGGTGGCCACCTCCGCGAGGCCGCCCCGGGCAAAGGAGAGCACGTCTCCGCTCACCGGATCCCGCACCATGATCATCGGCGCCTTGCTCGGGTCCCACCGGAGCGCCAGCCGGCCCGGGGCACCACGAGTCACCTCGACGACCGTGGGCTCAGAGGAGCCCTGCGCGATCGAGGCCTGCACCCCACCACCCGCGAGATGCAGCGATGAAATTCGCGCGGCGCGCTCGGCCCGCAGCGGCACGGCGAAGGCGAAGTGGCTCCCACCGTTCGGGTCATCCGCCACCTCGAGCGGCGCGAAATCGAATCCGAAGATCCGGGACCCGTCGGCGGCGCGAGCCTCCAGCCGGTAGGGACCGGGGCGGCGCGGGAGGCTGGGACGTGCGGTGATTCTGAACGCAGGCTCGAGCACGGCGCGGCCGTTCTCGATCCGGCCCCAGACCAGGAGCGCGGGCTGAACCGCTTCACCCATGCCTGCCGAGGTCGAGCTTTCGGCGCCGCGAAAGGTCATCACCCCATTGTAGGTGTAGTCGCTGATCCATTCGTTGTTGCAGTAGCCCATGAGGTCGTGGGAGTCGGCGGGCTTGAGCTCCTCGTTCACCAGGTCGTACCCGATTACCCCGATCACCCCACCGCTGTAGGGGTAGTTGGCATCCGGGTTGCCCGCCCCGCCGCAGGGCGCGTGGTCGCGCTCCCAGTTGTGTCCCCACTCGTGCGCGGCCACCGAGCTGCCGCTGGGCAGCTTGTCCCAGCCGATCGCGGCCGGAGCTCCAATGTATCCAACCCCCGCGACGCCGCTGTTGTAGGTCGGGTTTACCACGCCGTAATAGTACCGCGTGCTGCTCTCCGCGGTGCGCCGCGCGAATACCTCGCCGAGGATGGTATTCCAGGCGCTGTTGCCGTTACTGGACTGGAGCGGAAGGTTGGTCGAGGTGGTATACGGGGCGCGCACATCCGCGTCGTAGCTTGCCAGCGGATGCATCCGCATCGTGGCCTCGAGGAAATCATCCCGATTCGCCGCCGTGACGTTGCCTTGACGGTTATCGACTTTGGTGATGACGGGCACGAACCGCACGCTGAACGGGCCGGTAGTGCGGACGTCCATCGCCAGCGGCGTGCCCGATCCGGGAAAGCTGTTGTCGGCCTCGTTGCCCTCGGGGAAGACGTTGTCGGGATCGACCTCGACGAGGATGGAGAGGTTGGGCTGAATCAGCGCCTGATCCACCGTCAGGTTCCACGAGCGGTTCAGGGTGCCCTCGTCCGGGCTCAGCGGGGTGCTGAGTTGCGGGGCGGAAATGGTCTGGGTCGAGCTGAGCGACCCGTTGGCGTAGAAGCTCACCCGCACGCTCGGCGTGGACGCATTCACCTGGTTGGCGGTCACGAAGACCCGGAGCAGCGCGTCGCGGTTCCGGACCAGCGGCACGGCGCGGGCGTAGGTCTGCACGCTCTGCACCAGGTAGAGTCCGTCGATGCGCAGGTTGAAGCCGGCCGCACCGCCGGTCGAGTAGTTGACCGTGGCCGACGCCGTGCCGGTGGCGCCGACGGTCGTGGTCTGGCTGGAGGGGGCCGGCGAGTACTGCTCGCTGCCGTCGCTCACCGGCAGCGCGGTGAGGGTGTACTGGCCGGGAGCCAGCCCGCTCAACGTCTCGGTGGCGGTGACCTGGCGGCTGTATCCACCCGGCCCCGAGACCGTGACCGCCGCATCCGTTCCCGAGGGCAGGCCGGCGATGGTCACCGCGAGGTTGCCGTCGGCCACGGCGTAGACCACCTCGGCGCTCGCCGGATCGCTGCCGCTCACCACCACCGCCTGCGACGAAGGCGATGGCGCATAGAAGTCCGCCCCGGCCGACACGCCCGCGGCGGTGACCGTGTAGCTTCCGGGCGCCAGCCCGGACAGCGTCTCGGGTCCTTCCACCTGCCGGCTGAAGGCGTTCGGACCGGAGACGCTGACGTTGGCCTCCACCGCCGTCGGAAGGCCGGAGACGGCCAGCGCGAGGCTTCCGGTCGTTGGAGCGGTGGTTCCTCCCCCACACGCGGTGAGGAACAGAACGAAGGCGAGGGGGCCTAGAATTCCGACCTGGCGGCAGGGCATGCAGCACCTGGCAGTATTGGGGAGAGCCGGCGTCCGGAGGAGCGGACGAAAAACTCTGGCGTTCTGCATCGCGAATGAAATACGCTACCCCGTTCGGGCCCAGCCTAACTCTTGTGGCCATCGAACGTTAGTACTTTGGCCCTGAACTCGGGTGAAGACCGGGAACTGCTACCCGCGAACTGTGGGCAACTGGCGCGCCATCGGACGTGGGCCATTCCGAAGTTCGGTACAAGAGGTACCTTGGGAGAGAGACTGCGAGCCGGTGGCGGCAACACCCAGCTTGGGCTTTCTGAAGGTTGACGGAGACTCCTGCTCTATGGATGACACGCGATCGCGCCGGCTGCCCGAGCACCCGCTCGAGGAGCTGGCGCCCCAGACCTACTGCCAGCGCGCGGCGCTCGAGCTCGCGGCGCTGGTTCGGCATCAGCGGAAGCCGAGGCATCACACCCGGCGCGATTCGGCGATTCTGCGCCGCTGTGTGGAGCAGGTGCTGGGGAGCGGCGCGGCGGCACCGGACGACGGGCCATGGCGCGCGGGAACCCGGCCGCTCAAGCGGCCGGGTCGTGGAGGTCTGCAGTACATCCCCATCGTCACGCGGGGGAGCACCACCGTCATGGTCTCCACCGAGCGCGAGGCGGAGGAGTTGGCGGCCTTCCTCAACTACTGCGGCACTCAGGAGATGGGAAACTAGTCCCGAGCGGCCACTCCCCGTGCCACCTGGAGCTCCGGCACCATGCCGCGCGCGAAGTGCGGCTAGGTTCTCACCGGCGAAGTGAGCCGCGGCAGACCCCGCTCGATCTCGGCACGGCGCGGCTCCAGCCAGGGCGGCAGGATCAGCTTCTCTCCCAGCGTGTCGGGCGATTCGTCCACGGTGAAGCCGGGGCCGTCGGTGGCCACCTCGAAGAGCGCGCCGCCCGGCTCGCGGAAATAGACCGACTGGAACCAGAATCGGTCGATCACCTCGGTCGGGCGGCCGCCGGCCGCGCTGACCGAGGCCCGCACCGCGCGCTGTGCGTCGCCGTCGGGCACCCGCCACGCGATGTGGTGGACGCTGCCCACTCCCCACTCACCGCGGGGTGCGTCGGGCCGCACCTGGATGTCGACCGCCCGGCCCGAGCCGCCGCCCTGCACTGTGAACCGATGCCACCCATGCTCCTCTCTGGCGGCGCTGAAACCGAGCCCCGCGGTGAGGGACCGCGCGGTCGGAGCCAAGTCGCGCTCCGCCAGCCGGACCGCATGCAGGCCGCGGATCTGCCGCGCGGGGTCCACCGGGCTGTCGGCCCAGGGAGTGAAATCCCGGGCATCTCCGGTCTCCACCAGCGCGAGCCCCAGGCCGTCGGGATCGTCGAACGGAAGCACCGGCTCACCGAACCACGTCGTCGTGTCCCCGGTCCGGATCCCCGCCGACTGCAGGCGCTCCGACCACCAATCGAGCGTGCCGGGCGGAACCGCCAGAGCGACCTGGTTGGTCAGCCCTATGCCGCGTTTGCCTGGTGGAAGCTCGGGCCAGGGAAAGAAGGTGAGGTCGCTTCCGGCGTGCCCCTCCGCGTCGGCGTAGAAGAGATGGTAGGTGTCGGGGGCATCCTGATTCACCGAGCGCTTTACCAGCCGCATGCCGAGCGCGCCGGTGTAAAAGTCGAGGTTGCGCTGCGGGTCGCCGGCGATGGCGGTGACGTGATGCAGGCCGGTGACGGCGGGGGTGTTGGGGGACATACCGGCGGCTCGGTGCGCTGGGGTGGGGATGGTGGGCAGGATCAGCCTGCCGGGTTCATGGGAGAGATAGCTGGGCGCAGGTCTCAAGCCAACGGAACGAGGCTAAGTCCTTGTGTGACAAGGCTTGAAATCCGCTTGACGAGCCTCGACCAAGATGATCTCGCGCTCCCGGTGCCAACGGCCCGCAGGTGAGCGGCACACCGCGCCCCTCGTCCCCGCATGACCTGCGTCCACTCGTGGGTCGGCAGAAGGAGATCCGATGCGAGCAACCACCGGCCTGTCAGTCTGCGTCTCAGCGGCGCTGCTGGCGTGCGCTTCCGAGGATGGCCCGACTCAGCCCGAAGCCGGCGGGAATCCCGCGGCCGCCTCCTCGGCGGCAGCGGCCTCGAATACCTGGACGGCGAAAGCTCCCCGCCCGCCGATGGGACCCGTGTTTGAGACCTTTGCCGGGGTGGCCCCGAACTCAGCCGGACAGTCCATCGTCTATGTCTTTGGTGGCACTGATGGCGAGGGTACAGGGCTGGGCACCGGGGCCTACAATGTGGCCACGAATAGCTGGACCTGGCGCTCGTCAATCAGCATCTTCGCCGCGAACGGCGTCGGGACTATCGGGAACAAGCTCTACTTCTCCGGCGGCTACAACGAGGTCGAGACTCCGTCCAGCTTCAGTAATCGCCTGTGGGCGTACAACTACGCCCAGGACCGGTTCATTCTGAAGGCCAGTCTGCCGATTTTCGGCGCCGAAGGCGTGACGGGTGTCATCGATGACGAGCTCTACGTGCTCCCGGGCGCCTGTTCCGGGGACCGGTACCCCGACCTCCCGGGCTATTGCGCCGTGGAACCCACTCGCCGTTTCTACCGCTATGACCCGGCGACCAACACCTGGGTAACCCTGCGAAGGGCGCCCCACTATCACCGGCAAGGAGCGGCTGCGGTGATCGGCGGCAAGTTCTATGTGGCGGGTGGCTTCCACGACTTCCAACCAGTCGCCGATCTCGATGTCTACGATCCCGCGACAAACACTTGGCGCACCCTCGCGCCCATCCCCAGCGCTGGTCGCGCCATCGGTACAGCCCTCAAGGGCAAATTCCACGTGCTCGTGGGGACGAACCACTACGTCTACAATCCCGCGACCAACACGTGGCAGACCCGCGCCGCCGCTCAGTGGCCTCACGACGCGGTCGTTCGTGTCACCCTCGACGGCCTTCCTTACCTTCTCGCGGTAGGCGGCACTCACGGTCCATCTCTCGATATCCCCAATGACAGCGAGTTGTACACCCCCTGAGGAGCAATGAGAAAACGGCCTGGCG
>JACCRH010000188.1 GCA_013813675.1 Gemmatimonadales bacterium | reverse complement strand
ATGCACCCCTTGGTCATGAACAGCTTCTCGCCCTGGGCGTACTCCGGCCCCTGCGGCGTGGCGGCGGTCCCTCCACTCTCCTTCTGGGCGGCGCCGGCGGCCGCCGCTTGCGCCACCCGCACGTTCGCCCCGGCGCTCGCGGTCTTGAGCGAGTCGCCCCCGGCCGGCGCGGCAGCTGGCGCCTGGGGCCCCAGGGCCTGCATGCGGCCGATCCACCCTTCGAAATCGGCTGCTGAGACCGACCTCACGTGGAACGCCATCCGGGCGTGCTGGATCCCGCAGTACTCCGCGCACTGGCCCGGGAACAGGCCGGTGCTGTCGGCCTTCCACCAGAGTCGGGTCTCCCGCCCGGGAAAGACGTCCCGCTTGCCCGCGAACCGCGGCGGCCAGAAGCTGTGCACCACGTCGGCCGAGTTGATCACCAGCTCTACGGTCCGCCCTGCAGGGATGTACATCTCGTTCGCGGTCGTGATGCCGGCGTCGGGATAGCGGAACTCCCACCACCACTGATGCCCGATAACCTCGATCTTCAGCACCTGGGCCGGAATGCGGTTGGTATCGAAGATTCCCTTCACCGTCGGCACGGCGATCGCGGCCAGGATCAGGGCCGGGATCAGGGTCCAGATGATCTCGATGGTGGTGTTGCCATGGATCTGAGAGGGCTCGGGGTCTTCGGGGCGGCCGCGGAAGCGGAAGATGGAGTAGAGGAGGGCTCCCTCCACCAGAATGAAGACGCCCAGTGCCCAGTAGAACGTCTGGTCCTGTACCTGGTCGCCGATCCGGGCGAAATCGGAGAGCGGCAACAGTGCCGTCTGCGGGTATCGCTCCGGGCTGCAGCCGGCGAGGGCGAGCACCAGCGCGCACAACGGGAGCAGCGCGTCGGAATGGCGCCGGGCGGCGGCGGTCCTAGGGGACATTACTGACGCGTCCTGTGAACAAGGATCCACGCAAACCAGGGAATGAAGGCCGCAGATTATCAGTTTCACCGGCATAGGTCAAGGAAACTCTTACCGAACGGCCCTTTAGCTTCGCCGGGAGGGCCCCGGTCGGCCCGGCAGCCGGCAGGAATCCCTGCTTTGGCGGCTAAGCGGCTACAAATCATGCACTTCTGCCGTCAGCCTCTTCCGCAAAGCCGGCACGGAGGTATCTTTCGCCAGCGCACCGTCCGTTCCGGCCTGGCGACTCCATCGCCAGGCTCTTCTTCCTTATTCTGGTTGCACCATGATCAGCGAGATGCGGGAGAAGCTGAGCCGCGAAGTTGACCAGCTCAGCCACGAGCTCAATGTCCTGCTGCCCCAGGCCATCGCCCAGGCGGTCGAATTGGGCGACCTGCGGGAGAACTCCGAGTACAAGGCCGCCCTGGAGCGCCAGCAGTTCGTGCAGGCGCGGCTGGGCCAGCTGCACCAGCGGCTCAACCAGCTGGGCCAGTTGGCCAACCACGAGGCGCCGGCCGACCGCGTCGGGCTCGGCTCCAAGGTCACCGTGCTCGACCTGGAGACTGGCGAGACCGACGTCTACGTCGTGGTGCTCGCCGAGATGATGGACATCGACGCGGGGCACATCTCGCTCGCCTCGCCGCTGGGGCGGGCGCTCTCCAACGGCCGGGTGGGCGACGAGATCAGCCTCCGCCTGCCCACTGGCACCCGCCGAGTCCGCATCACGGGGCTGCTTACCGTCCACCAGGCCGAGGCGAATGGGAAGAAGAGCGGGAACAAGAAATAGGATTTATGGATTTCCCCAAGAAACAGCTTCTGGTGGTGGGTGACCGGGTCCTGATCGCCGCGGAAGATGGCGACGAGAGAACTCGGGTGGGCCTCTACCTTCCCGCCACCGCGATCGACTCGCAACAGGTGCAGACCGGGCTCATCGTCGCCACTGGGCCGGGCGATCCCGTCGCCGACATCAGCAGCCTCGACGATGAGCCGTGGAAGGTCGACCGCCGCGAGGGCAAGAGCCGCGGCATGCAGGCGCGGGTGGGCGATCACGCGATCTTCTTCCGCAAGGCCGCCGTGGAGATCTCGTTTGAGGAGAAGAAGTACCTCGTCGTGCCCCAGGCCGCGATCCTGGTGCTCATCCGCGAAGACCACCCAATCGGATAGTTGCGCGCGTAGTTGCGCGCGGGCCCCATGTGCTACTTCCTCACCATGGCCACCCCGCTCACACTCAGCGAGGTTCGCTCGATGCTGCCGGCCGGGCTCGCGGCCCACCCGGTCGGCGCCGCCGAAGCCGCCACGTTCCGCCGGCTCCTTCCATCGGCACAGACCGTCGCTACCCTGCTGATCGGAGGATGCTCCTGCGACCTGGTTCGCGTGCGCCATCCGGATCCGCGGGAGGACGAGCGGCACCTGCGGACCCGGTACTCCCGAATGCAGCTTGCCCGCGACCAGATCATCCTCCAGCTGGAGCGCCATCGCCATCGCCCGGAACGTTCCGAGCCTCCGGACGGGTGGCGAAACGCGGTCGTTGCCTTCGCGGCCGAGCATGCGCGGAACGCCGGACCGACTCTCTACCTGTTGCAGTTCGGTCCCGGCTACCTCCCGCCATCACCAGGGCGGGTAGTTACTCGCACCCGGGCTGAAGTGGTTGCCGGAGGGGGCCACTGGCTCGAGGAAGATTGCCCGGTGATCGTCGTGCGCTGATCCGGGCCTAGACGCTCTCTGACGCCATTCCTATACTGAAGCGGGCGAGTCGCTCGTACCTGACGCCGGGGCTCGGCGGGATCGACACCACCCTGCTCTCGCCCGCCCAGCGGACCGAGCTGAAGCAGATGAACGAGGCACAGCTCAAGCAGTTGGAAGGTATGGTTCCTGCCGAGGTGGTAGCGGCGCTCCGGCCGCGCGCCGAGGCGCTCCGGAAGCAGGACCTGGAGCTGGTTGGCGCGCGGCTCAAGGGAGCGGGGATGTGACCCACTCCCCCAGGCGGCGAAGTGATGCAGCTTGGTGCGAAATCCCTACTGCTTCACCAACTCCACCCGCCGGTTGTTGGCCCGGCCCTCAGGCGTCTTGTTGTCGGCGGATGCCTTGGTGTCGCCGTATCCCTTGGCGGTGAGTTGGTCGCCGTTCACGCCGTATTCGCTCGTGAGCGACGCCTTCACGGCCTCGGCCCGCGCCTGACTCAGCTTCAAGTTGGCGTCGGCCTTGCCCACGTTGTCGGTGTGCCCCTGGATCTCGACCTTGAGCTCGGGATGCTCCTTGAGCGTCGCGGCGATCTGCTTGAGCGTGGGGGTGGACTCGGGCTTGACCAGGGACTCCCCCGTGTCGAAGAGAATCCCCTGGGTGGTCCAGCGCCCGCCGGCGCTCAGCGCGTCGTAGATCGTCTTCTGGCTCTCCGCGACGCGAATCCGGGTAACGTAGACCGCGTTGTCCTCGTCGTCCCTCGCCTGGAGCCGGACGAAGAGCGCCTTGTCCCGCTTGAAGAGGGCGTTTGGGATGTTGGCCACCCGCTTCTCGTCGGCGTACAGTTTCAGGTACTTGCCATCGCCGAGGATCCGGAAGCTGGCGGGCTTGCCGACGTAGCGCTTGATATCTTCATCCTTGGCGGCGATGTCCGTCTTCACCGGTCCCCCCTGCACGTTCACGCCGAGGTGCCCCCAGCCGACCTCGCTGAAGTCGTCACCGCTCAGCCCATCCCGGCCGCCGGCGATCTCGAAGGTATTGGCGGCCACGCCCTGGGAGTTCCGATTGATGACGTCCATCTCGATAGTGAACTTGTCGGGCAGCACTTCGGGCAGGGGAATGATGAAGTCGCTGGAGGTGGTCGCCTTGAGGGCCCGCTGTCCGCCCTCGAACTCCACGATCTCCATCCCGCCGGTCTTGAACTCCAGCCGCTGCGGAAAGTTACCCACCGCGTCCTCGGTGAAGTCGGTGAAGAAGATCGTCCGCTGGCCCGGCACGAAGTCGTAGTTGGCCCAGACCTTCTTCTCGGTTGCCGACGTGGTCGCGGCGGCCCCTGGGGCGGTGGAGTCGGGAGCGGCCTGGTCAGCGCCGCCATCCACGGCGCTGTCGATCGCTTTGCTCTCCTTCTCGGTGGCCTTCTGGATCGCCTTGTCCTCGGCGGTCCGCTTGACGGCGTCCTTGAACCTCTTGCCGAACTGAGCCTCGGACGTTGCTGGTGTAGCGCAGAGCGTCAGCCCGACGAGTGCGATCGCCGGCAACAGTGTCAGACGGGCATGAATCGACATAGAATCCTCGTACGGAAGACCTCTGCGGAGCGGAGGATTGGGTGATAGGCGAACAGGATGGCGAGGTGCCGCAGGTCACACGAGAAGATGCCGGTCCCCCCACGAGGGCGCAAGCACGCCGGGAAGGCCGATTCTCCGGAGTAGGTGGGCTCTCACTCTTCTGGCAGTCCTGGTACCCGGCAGCCCCGGCCCGCGCGGTGGTGATCAATATCCACGGTCTGGGAGACCATTCGGGCCTGTATCCCACCGTGGTCGAGCATTTCACCGCTCGAGGTCTGGCGGTATACTCGCCCGACGTCCGAGGGAACGGCCGGTCGGCGGGCCAGAGGGCGTACGTCGAGCGATGGGCCGACTTCCGGGAGGATCTCGCCCGGTTCGTGACGCTGGTCGGGGACGCCGCGCCCGGCCAGCCCATCTTCATGCTAGGAAACAGCCTAGGTGGGCTCATTGCGCTCGACTACGTGCTTCACCACCCCCACGCCGTTCGCGGAGTCATCGCGTGTTCCCCCCCGCTCGGGCGGCTGGGCGTGCCCGCGCCGATGCTGGCGCTGGGCCGCATCCTCTCGCGGGTCTGGCCCCGATTCTCGCTTCGGACCGGGATGGATCTCTCCGGGCTGGCCCGCGATCCCGCCGTGGTTCAGACCGTACTGGCCGACCCCCTCTTTCACCGGGTAGGGACCGCGCGCCTGTCTACAGAGGTGGTGGGCGCGATCGCGCGCGTGCACGCGGGAGCGCCGCGATTCCCGGTGCCATTGCTGGTCCTCCACGGCTCGGACGATCGGATGGTCTCCCCCGATGGGAGCCGCGCATTCGTCGCCCGCGTGGGCCATCCCGACCGGGAGCTCCGCGAGTATGCGGGCGGCTACCATGTCCTCTTCGCTGACTTGGACCGTGAGCGGGTGCTGACGGACGTGGAGCAATGGATCGCGGCCCGCCTCTGACCTTGCTCTCCCGTGCCCTCCGGCTGCGCTGTCCGCACTGCGGCGGAGGACCGATCTTCGTCCGCTGGTCGCGGCTGGTGCCCAACTGCCCGGTGTGCGGGCTGGGGCTGGAGCGGGGGGAGCAGGGTTACTGGCTCGGAGCCTACTTCTTCAATCTGATGGCGGTGGAGACGCTCTTCGGCGTCTGGGTGGCAGGACTGCTCTGGTGGACCTGGCCTTCCCCGCCGTGGGCACTCTTCCAGATCGTCACCCTGGTGCTCATGGCGGTCTCGCCGGTTGCGTTCTTTCCGTTCTCCAAGACCCTGTTTCTGGCCTTCGATCTCTGGGTGCGACCCCCGACGGAGGAAGATTTCATCGTGCCACACGAAGTGGCGCGCCGACGCCGGCCGGCGTAGCTTCTCGCTACCCTACCTCCCTCCTCTCGGCATATGTGGATTCTCCTGGCTCTTGCCGCCGGTGCGCTGATCGGCCTGGTCGTCGCCAATTTGTCGTCCAGCGCGAAGAAGATCGAGCACCAGATCGAGCACCTGTATCCGGCGGGCGCGCCCCAGTTCGTACGCTCGATGGGCTCGCTGCTCGGTCCCGGCATCGTGCCGGGGAACCGGGTTCGGGCCCTGTGCAATGGCGACGAGATCTTTCCCGCGATGCTCGACGCGATCCGCGGCGCGACGCGCACGGTCTGCTTCGAGACCTTCATCTACTGGTCGGGGTCGATCGGCCGCGAGTTCGCCGACGCGTTGGGCGAGCGGGCCCGAGCCGGCGTCAAGGTCCACGTGGTCCTGGACTGGGTGGGCTCGGGGAAGATCGACGCGACGATGATCGAGGAGATGAAGCGGGCCGGCGTCGAGGTCGTGCGATATCATCCGCTCCGCTGGTACAACCTCGGGCGACTCAACAACCGGACTCACCGCAAGCTCCTGATCGTGGACGGGAAGGTGGGCTTCACCGGCGGAGTGGGCATCGCGGACGACTGGCTCGGCAACGCTCAGGA
>JACCRH010000203.1 GCA_013813675.1 Gemmatimonadales bacterium | reverse complement strand
CGCCAGGCAGCGTTGGGACCTCCGCGATCCAGCGGCCGTCGGTCTCTTGCTCAAGCTCGATCTGGAGCGTCATAGAGTCTCCGTGGGGGGCTCTCCCAATCTACCATGCCGGCGGTGCGTGCGGCCTAACGGATCGCAAATCAGCTGCAGGCGCTATATAACTCGCGCCCACACAATTTATTGTTTCCTTATCGCAGTCACGGAGGGTGCCGCCCGCGCGGAGCCCGGCGCCGATCGGCCTGTCAGACTGCATTTGCTTGTTAGGCAGCCTAAGCCACGCGATAGCACACTCCCCAGTAGTACACGAACTCTGTGATGCTCAGAACTTGAGCCACCGGCGTGAGCACCGCCTCGAGATCGGCTGGTGTAGGGAAGTTCTTCAGCACCTCGTGCTCGGTGCCGTCCGCCAGCCGACGCAGCTGGTAACTGTTCCCGGCGGCATCCTGCCGGGCAATTGGAGTGCTGCTGCCCGCGAGGTAACGATTGTCTAGGAGCACCACTGCGGCCCCCACACCAAGCCGTCCGTGAAGGCTGGCGAGAAACGCAGCTTGGCGCTCGTGCGGCACGTGTGACCACCAAAAGGCGGCAAACCCCGCGGTGAAGGCGCCAGAGACATGCGCGAGGGCGTAGGCATCGGCCAGCTCAAAGCGTACCCGATCTGGCGGGTATTGTTTCTGGCGCGCCAGCGCGAGCACCTCGGGGCTGGCATCGGTCGCCACGATCCCCCCAGCCGCTGAAGCGAGCTCGGCCGTCCAGTAGCCGGTGCCACAGGCGACTTCGAGGATGCGCTGGCCGACGAGCGCATCCCGCAACCACGTGCGCACACGCGCCAAGTCTGCCTGCCGTTCGGGCTTCTCATAGATCTGCTCATACTCATGAGCCCGATGCTTGTAGTAGGCGAGCAGCTCTTCACCGCCCACGGCTCCTCCTACGTGGCCTGGCTAACTACTATGTGGACCGACATCCCACCCCCCTCATCCCGCATCAACTTCACCCGCCACAGCCTAATCCGCCATTCCCGCTTCCCCCCGGCTCCAGGCTGTCCGCCGGACTCCGGACCCCCCGCCCTCCCCGGTTCAGCACATGAGTATAGATCATCGTCGTCGCCACGTCCCGGTGCCCCAGCAACTCCTGAACCGTCCGGATGTCGTACCCAGCCTGCAAGAGATGGGTCGCGAACGAGTGCCGCAAGGTATGCCAGCTCGCCCGCTTGCCGATCCCGCTCCCCCGGACCGCCTCGGCCATGGCTCGTTGGATGACCGACTCATGCAGGTGGTGCCGCCGGGTGTGTCCGCTCTCCGGATCCCGGTAGGTCCGCCGAGCCGGGAAGACCCACTGCCAGGGCCACGAGCGCCCTGCCGCCGGGTACTTGGCATCCAGACCCCCCGGTATTTCGACCCATCCTCCCCCGCTCGTTACGTCCCGGTCGTGCAGGACCTTGACTCGCCGAAGCTGAGCCTCGAGCGGCCCGCGCAGCGTTTCGGGCATGACAGTGACACGATCCTTGCCCGCTTTCCCTCGACGGACGACCAACTCCCGTTGCTCCAGGTCGACGTCCTTGACCCGCAGCATCAAGCACTCCGTCACCCGCAGCCCACTGCCGTACAACAGCCCACCCACCAGACGATGCGTGCCTCGGAGGGATGCCAGAACCCGGGCCACCTCCCCCGGAGTGAGCACGACCGGCAGCGTCGTGGGGACCCGCCCTCTGGGCAGACGGCCCAGCTCCTCGAGCGATCGCCCGACCACGTTGCGGTAGAGAAACAGCAGCGCGAATTGCCGCACCTCGGCGGCCCCAAGCTCCGACGGATGCCGCAGGCCAGAGAAGCGGATGAATCGCTTGGTCCAGTAGACGTACGCGGTTTCGGTACGCCGACTCAGATGCTGCAGCCGCAGGTTCGACTGCAACGAACGCAGGAGGGGCGACTTGTACTGCACCTGTATCTGCCGGTGGGGACATGGGAGTATGGAGACACGGGTGCGCCTGCCTGGGATCGTAACCGCGCAGCCGGTGGCCAAAACCGACGGAGGATGAAACGGGCGGGCGCGCGGGAAGGAAAAAGAACGCCCCGGCGACTGGCCGGGGCGTTCTTCGCTTCCACCTTCAGAGGCAGGCCGAGTCTAGTACATCCCCCCCATGCCGCCGCCCGGAGGTCCGGCCGGCGCGGGCTTGTCTTCCTTCTTCTCCACCACCACGCACTCGGTGGTGAGCAGGAGCCCCGCGATCGACGCGGCGTTCTGCAGCGCCGTGCGGGTCACCTTGGTCGGATCGATGACGCCGGCCTTCACCAGGTCCTCGTAGGTGTCGGTCTGGGCGTTGTAGCCAAAGTTCTTGTCCTTCGACTCCCTCACCTTGGCCACGACGATCGAGCCCTCGGCGCCCGCGTTCTGGGCGATCATCCGGATGGGCTCCTCCAGCGCGCGGCGCACGATGTCGACACCGATCTTCTCGTCCTCGGTGCCGCGGATCCTATCCAGCGCGCTCTGCGCCCGGATCAGCGCGACGCCGCCGCCGGCCACGATGCCTTCCTCGACCGCGGCGCGGGTCGCATGCAGCGCGTCCTCGACCCGGGCCTTCTTCTCCTTCATCTCGGTCTCGG
>JACCRH010000183.1 GCA_013813675.1 Gemmatimonadales bacterium | reverse complement strand
CCGGCCTCGACCGGCTTGATGAACTCGCGGGGGATCACGCCGCCCACGATCTTGTCCTCGAAGATGAACCCGGCGCCGGCCTCGGCGGGCTCGAGCGAGATCACCACATGTCCGTACTGGCCCTTGCCGCCCGACTGCCGGATAAACTTACCCTCGACGTCGGTAACCTTCTTGCGCACGGTCTCGCGGAAGGCCACCTGCGGCTTCCCGACATTGGCCTCGACCTTGAACTCCCGCTTCATGCGCTCGACCAGGATCTCGAGGTGCAGCTCGCCCATGCCGGCGATGATGGTCTGCCCCGTCTCGGCATCGGACCGCACCCGGAAGGTGGGATCCTCCTCCTGCAGCTTCTGCAGGGCGGTGGAGAGCTTGTCCTGGTCGGCCTTGGTCTTGGGCTCGATGGCGACGTCGATCACCGGGTTGGGGAACCGCATCGCCTCCAGGATGATCGCCTTGTCCTCATCGGACAGGGTGTCGCCGGTGCGGGTGTCCTTGAGACCGATGGCGGCGGCGATGTCGCCGGCCAGCACCTCCTCGATCTCGTCCCGCTTGTTGGCGTGCATCTGGAGCAGCCGGCCGATCCGCTCCCGCTTGTCCTTGGTGCTGTTGTAGACATAGCTGCCGCTCTTGAGCGACCCCGAGTACACCCGGAAGAACGTCAGCCGGCCGACATAGGGGTCGGTGGCCACCTTAAAGGCCAGCGCGGAGAACGGCTCGGTGTCCGAGGCGCAGCGCTCGACGTGGGTGTCGTCGTGCAGCGGGAGATGGCCCTTGATGGGCGGGATGTCCATCGGGCTGGGCAGGTAGTCGATTACGGCATCGAGCAGCGCCTGGACGCCCTTGTTCTTGAAGGAGGCGCCGCAGAGCACCGGCACGATGGACCCGGAGGTGGTGGCCTTCCGAATGGCCCGCTGGATCTCCTCGAAGGAGAGCTCCGCCCCGCCCAGATATTTCTCCAGCAGCTCCTCGTCGTGCTCCACCGCCGCCTCGATCACCTCGTGCCGTGCCGCCTCGACCCGCTCGCGGTACACCTCTGGCACCGGCATCTCGGTGAAGGTCTTGCCGAGCGTATCGTCGTCGAAGACGACCTCGACCCGGCGCAGCACGTCGATGTGGCCGGTGAACATCTCCGCTGAGCCGACCGGGAGCTGAATGGGATAGGCCTTCTTGGTGAGCCGGTCCCGGATCATGGCGAGGCACCGGTCGAAGTCGGCGCCCACCCGGTCCATCTTGTTGGCGAAGATGAGCCGCGGCACGCCGTAGCGGTCGGCCTGGCGCCACACCGTCTCGGTCTGCGGTTCCACGCCGGCCACCGAGTCGAGCAGGGTGACCGCGCCGTCGAGCACCCGCAGCGAGCGCTCCACCTCGACGGTGAAGTCCACGTGCCCCGGGGTATCGATGATGTTGATGCGGTGCAGAGTGCCGTTCCGGAGCCAGAAGCAGGTGGTGGCGGCGGAGGTGATGGTGATGCCCCTCTCCTGCTCCTGCTCCATCCAGTCCATGGTGGCCGCGCCCTCATGGACCTCACCGATCTTGTAGTTCTTGCCGGTGTAGTAGAGGATGCGCTCGGTCGTAGTCGTTTTCCCGGCATCGATGTGGGCCATGATGCCGATGTTGCGATACCGTTCGAGCGGGGTCTGCCGCGCCATTACACGTCCTCGGAGCCGACGAAGAGTCCAGCGAAAATCCCCAGTAAAAAACCCAACTAAAAAGCGGGGCGACCGATCCCGGGGAGACCCCGGTGGTTTCGCTCCGCGCGCACCCGGGCTCGAGTCCCTGGATGGGAGGACCCAAAAGGTCCCCTCGCGTTGTCATTCAGAAGACGAGAGGTGGAGGCCCTCGGGCTGCCACGTCATCCGATGTCAGTCGAGGGAAGCCGGCTGAAAGCGCCAAAAATCCCAAGCCCCGCAAAACTAATGGGATAGGACTGGGAGTCAACCCTCGGGAGTGGCGCTATCCAGAGGATGATCTCATCCCGAGAGTGGTGTCATCCCGAGCGCAGCGAGGGATCTTGCCAGCCGGTATCGAAATCCGGCGGAGAAGATCCCTCGCTTTGCTCGGGATGACACGGTCGCTTTGCTCGGGATGACACGGTCGCTTCGCTCGGGATGACACGGTCGCTTTGCTCGGGATGACACGGTTCGCTGCAGATTGACGGCGCTACACGCTACCGCCTACCAGCGATAGTGCGCGAAGGCCCGGTTCGCCTCGGCCATCCGGTGGGTGTCTTCCTTCTTCTTGATGGTATTTCCCTCGCCCTTGGACGCGAGGATCAACTCCGCCGCCAGCCGCTCCGACATCGTCTTCTCGGTGCGGGCTCGGGCGAAGGAGA
>JACCRH010000176.1 GCA_013813675.1 Gemmatimonadales bacterium | reverse complement strand
AGGCGCACCGCTGCTGGCGGCGGGGGTGGCGATGGCGGTGTGGGGAGTTCGCTCTCTGGGGCGGAGTCTCACGCCGGGCACCGAGCCGTTGCCCGACGCGCCGCTCGTCACCTCGGGGGCGTACGCCCATGCGCGGCACCCGATCTACAGCGGTATCGTGCTCCTGCTGGCGGGGTACACCCTCGGGTGGAGCAACTGGACCCTGGCGGCGGTGGTCGGACTCGTGGCGTGGGGATTTTTCAACCAGAAGGCGAAGGCGGAGGAGCGCTGGTTGCTCCCGCGGTATCCGCTCTACGAGGAATACATGAGACGGGTGCCGCGGAGGGTGCTGTAGCCTCGGCGAGCATGTCACCCTGAACGAAGTGAAGGGGGCCATGCCGGCATGGCTTCCTTCGCTTCGCTCAGGATGACAGCCTTGTCGCCGACCCTCACGTCTCTTCCCGAACCCTACCGCCACCTCCCCTGCCCCTCTACGCTTCCCGCCTATGTCGTCCCCACCTCCCATCCCCGGCTTCCGCCCGGTGCCGTTCACCGGCGTCATCTTCGTCATGGCCGAGGCGGGGAAGCTCGGCTACCGCTACGGTCACCCCGACTGGTGCAACCTGGGCCAGGGCCAGCCCGAGACCGGCGAGCTGCCGGGCGCACCGCCCCGGGTGCGGCGGGTCGAGATCGGCGTGGACGACCAGGACTATGCGCCGGTCCCCGGGATCTGGGAGCTGCGCCGGGCGGTCGCGGAGCTCTACAACCGACTTTACCGTAGCGGCAAAGGCTCGCAGTACACCGAGCGCAACGTCTGCATCTGTGGCGGCGGACGCGCGTCGCTCACCCGGGCGGTCGCGGCGCTCGGCCAGGTGAACCTGGGCCATTTCCTTCCCGACTACACGGCCTACGAGGAGCTGCTCGACATCTTCAAGCTCTTCACCTCGATCCCGATCCTGCTCGACGGGCGGGAGGGCTATCACTTCAGCCCGGAACACCTGAGGGAGGAAATCACCGGACGGGGCCTCTCCGCCGTGCTGCTGTCCAATCCCTGCAATCCCACCGGGCGAGTGATCGCGGACCAGGAGCTCGCCGGCTGGGTCTCGGTCGCCCGGGAGCTGAGCTGTTCCCTGCTGATCGACGAGTTCTATTCCCACTATATCTGGCGGGAGACCGCCGACGGAGACGGGCTGGTGTCGGCGGCGCGCTACGTGGAGGACGTGGACACCGATCCGGTAGTCCTGTTCGACGGCCTCACCAAGAATTGGCGCTATCCGGGGTGGCGGTGTAGTTGGATCCTGGGACCGCGGCAGGTGATCGACGCGGTCTCCAGCAGCGGATCGTTCCTGGACGGCGGCGGCAGCAAGCCGCTCCAGCGGTCGGCCGTCCCATTGCTCGCCCCGGCCGTGGTCGAGGCCGAAACCGCGGCCATCCGCGACGCCTTTCTCCGCAAGCGCGTAATCCTGGCCGGCGGCCTTCGGCGGGCGGGCGTGCGATTCGATCTGGAGCCGGAAGGAACCTTTTACTGCTGGGGGGATATCTCGCAGTTGCCGCCCGCGATCAACGACGGGATGTCGTTCTTCCGCGCCGCGCTGGAGCGCAAAGTGATCTGCGTGCCGGGAGAATTCTTCGACGTGAATCCGGGCAAGCGGCGGAGCGGGCGTCCGTCGCGCTTCCGCCACTACGTGCGATTCTCCTTCGGGCCCGACGAGGCTACCGTGGTGGAAGGGGTACGGCGAATCGAGCAACTGGTGGGTGAGGCTAGTGGCCGCTCCGGGCTTTCCGCACTTCCTCGGTGAGCCGCGGCACGACCTCGAACAGGTCCCCCACGATCCCATAGTCCGCGATCTTGAAGATCGGCGCGTCCTTGTCCTTGTTGATCGCGACGATGGTCTTCGCGGTCCGCATCCCGGCGAGGTGCTGGATGGCGCCGGAGATGCCCAGCGCCACGTAAAGGTCGGGGCTCACCACCCGGCCGGTCTGGCCGATCTGGTCGGTGGAGGGCCGCCAGCCGTCGTCGGTCACGGCCCGGGTGGCCCCCACCGCCGCGTTGCCGAAGGCGGCCGCGAGGTCCTCCACCAGCTTGAAGTTCTCGGCCGTGCGAAGCCCCCGTCCGCCGCTCACGATGACCGACGCTTCGCCCAGGTCGAGCTTCGCGCCGCTTCGCTGAGACGTCTCACTCACCACCACGCGCGCGGCCGCGGGGTCCATTGCCGGCGCGACCTGCTCCAGCCGGGCGGTGCGCGGCTGCTCCACGGCGGTGATGGCCCCGGGCCGAAGCGAGAGCACCGCCGGCGCGCCCGTCAGCCGGAGGGTCACGATCACCTTGCCGGTATACGCGGGATGCCGCGCCAGCACGGCGTCGCCCTTGATCTCGAAATCGGTGACATCGGAGGCGAGGCTCACTCCCAGACGCGCGGCCGCCCGAGGCGCCAGGTCCCGCCCCTGGGCCGAAGCCGCGAAAAAGGCGGCGCGGTAGCCACCCGCCCGGATCCGGTCTGCGGCGGTCGCGGCCAACGCCTCGGGATTGTAGCGCTCCAGCCCCGGATGCTCCACGGCGACGACCAGGTCGGCTCCGTACCGGCCGAGGGCATCGGCGTGGGCGGCAACCCCGGGCGCGCCCATGACCAGCGCGTGCACCTCCCCACCGCCCGACGCCTCGGCCGCCTGCCGCGCCGCAGTCACTGCCTCGAACGCGACTTTACGAAGGGTGCCGTCCCGGGATTCCGCGAACGCGAAAGTGGCCGCCATCAGAGGACCTTGGCCTCGGTACGAAGCAGCCGCACCAGCTCGGGCACCACGTCCGGCCCTTCCCCGATGATTCGTCCTCCGGCCCGTTCCGGCGGCAGCGCCATCGTCTCCACCGTGAGGTTGACGGCGCCGAGTTGAGCCGGCTTCACCTCCAGCGGCTTCTTCTTCGCCGCCATGATGCCCTTGAGGGTGGCCAGGCGCGGCCGGGCGATGCCTTCGTCGATGGTGAGCACGGCGGGCAGGGAGAACTGCACCGTCTCGGTCGCGCCCTCCAGGTCGCGGTGAGCGGTGCCGCGGCCGTCGGACAGCTCGAGATGGGAGAGGGAGGTGACACACGGCAGATCGAGGAGATGCGCCGTCATGAGGCCTACGGTGCCGCTGGCGGTGTCCGTGGCCATGCGGCCGAACAGGATCAGGTCGTACGCTCCGCCCGTGAGCTCGGCGGCAAGCGCCGCCGCGATGGCGAGTCCGTCGAACGGCACCTCGTCAGCCTTGAGCTGCACCGCCCTTGCCGCGCCCATGGCGAGCGCCTTCCGAAGGGTTTCCTGGACCCCGTCGGGCCCGAGGCAGATCGCGACGACCTCGCCGCTTCCCGCCCGTTCGACCAGTTGCAGCGCAACCTCGAGCGCATAGCCGTCGAAGTCGCTGATCTCGTACTTCATCCCGCCCTGCTCCAACGACTTGCGATCCGCGGCGATGGCGAACCTGAGCTCCATCTCCGGCACCCGCTTCAAACAGACTGCGATCTTCAACGCGCGCTCCCGGCCTCGGTCCTGGTGAGCCCTCGAACTCGCGGCAAAGCTAGTCGAGGGCCACGGAGGCCGCCAGCGAGGTTCAGTCGAGGTCCCCCTCGCCGCCGGGCGCGGGCGCTCCACCGAACGACGTCCGCACGATCAACCGGAACATCCGCTCGGATCCGGGAGACAGAAAGCGCTCGACGGTCGGCCCCGCCGGATTGCCCTGGTTGATGTTGAATCCGCCGAAGATGGCATAGCGGTTCTGGAATACGTTGGTGACGACCCCGCTGACCTCCCAGCGGTCGAATTCGATCCCCACTCGCGCGTCGGCGACGATGTAGTCGTCGAGCGGGCTGGTGGCGTTGGCCTCGTCGCCCCGGAGGTACTGCTTACCGGTGTAGCGGGCATCGGCGCCGGCATAGACGTGCCTCCCCAGCCGGAGCGTCGCTCCGCCCTTGATCACATGGTCAGGGACCAGCGGCAGCCGGTCGCCCGCGGTCACCTCGTTGTCGGTCGGAGACGGGTTGATCACCCCATCATCCTCGATCGACCGGATGCTGAAGACCTGGGCCACGCTCTGGAAGGTGGCCCGGGTAAAGGCGTAGTTGAGGTAGGCGGAATGCCCCGCGGGGAAGCGGTAGGCCGAGCCCAGCTCGAATCCTACCCGTCGGGTCCGGTCCAGGTTGATGAAGAACCCGTCGATGGTGCTGCCACTCGGCTCTTCCTCGCCGAAGGGGGTGAGGAAGATGTCGTCGCCCACGTTCATGTGATACACCGAAGCGTCGAGGGCGAGGTTGTCGGTGGCGTAGCGGAAGCCGGCTTCGACGGTGGTCGCCTTCACCGGATCGAGCGGGGGATCGTCCCCCAGCGCGAACGGCAGCGGGCAGGGCGACTCCGGATCGGCGCAGGCGTTCTCGATCACCGCCGGCGAGCGGAAGCTCTTGCCCCACGACGCGAAGAGCGACGCGCCGCGGCCGACCAGCACACTGACCCCCACCCGTGGGTTCAACTGACTGTAGGTCCCGACCGTATCCGCGGTGGGGTCGAGCAGGTTTTCGAAGGGAATCCGGACGTAGTCGTACCGCGCCCCGGCGGAGAGGGTGACGGGGCCGGTGGTGAGATCGGCCATGAGAAACGGGGCGAGGTCCCAGAGTGGGCTGCGCGCCTGCGTGGTCAGTACGCGAGCGCCGCCTAACTTGATCGAATCCGCGAAGATGTCGATCCGCACCCGGCTGATGCTCCCGTCTACCCCGCCGCGCAGGTTGAGCGCCAGGTTGTCGTTCAACAGTCGGGCCCAGCGGTAGTCACCGGTGAAGCCGAGGGTGGAGTTGTAGGAGATGCCGAAGACGTCGGGATCGTCAGGTTGATTGGCGTTGAATCGCTCGGCACGGTGGCGCCGGTAGTAGGCCGTGCCCGAGATCTTGCCGGTCCCGACCTGGGTGTAGCCCTGCACCGCCCCCTGGTATTGCCACAGGTCCTCGTAGTCGTTGGCGCTGAGGTTGGAATCCGGGCTGGAGCCGAAGATCGACTCGGGCAGGGAGCCGGCGCTCCGCACGTCGGATTTGGCATACAAGCCCTGAAAGCGGATGCCGCTGGTCAGGCCGAGCTTGCCGCCGTTGAAGAACCCGCTGTACTCCTCCGCGCCGGTCACCTCCCGCCAACCATCTTCCCGGTTGTAGTTGCCTCCCGCGTACCAGTCGACTCCTCCCTGGCTCAATCCGGATACGTTCGCCTCTCCCCGAAACGCGCCGAAGCTCCCACCGGAGACTTCGACGTTGGCCCGGGTCGGTCCGGCGCCGCGAGGGGTGACCAGATTGATGGCCCCGCCGAGGGCGTTCCGGCCCAGGAGTGAGCCGTTGCCCGACAGCACTTCGATCCGCTGGATGTGGTCCAGGGGGAGCAGGTCGAAATTGATCTGCGAGGCCTCCGGCTCGTTCATGCGGACGCCATCGAGGAAGACGGCCACCCCCTGCGGCAGCCCGACGACCGGCGAGGAGTAGAAGCCGCGCGACGAGATGTTCAGCTTGTAGGGACTGCCCAGATCGTCGTAGGTCGAGAAA
>JACCRH010000174.1 GCA_013813675.1 Gemmatimonadales bacterium | reverse complement strand
TCATGCGCCTGCCGGAGGAGTCGAAGGCCGAGTTCATCTACATGGTGCCGTTCACGCCACGGGGCAAGGAGAATCTGGCCGCCTGGATGGTGGCGCGGAACGACGGCGACGTCTACGGGAAGCTGCTGGTGTACCGGCTCTCCCGGCAGAGTCTGGTGTTCGGTCCCCGACAGATCGAGAACCGGATCAACCAGAACACCGAGATCGCGCGGCAGGTCTCCCTGTGGGACCAGCGGGGCTCCCGGGTGATCCGGGGCGATCTGCTGGTGATCCCGATCGAGGAATCCCTGGTGTACGTGCAGCCGCTCTATCTCCAGGCGGAAGGCGGGCGGATTCCCGAGCTCGAGCGGGTGATCGTCGCGTATCAGAACCGGGTGGTGATGCAGGAGACGCTGGAAGCCGGCCTGACCGAGCTCTTCGGCGGCTCGAGCGGACCGCGTCGCGAGCCGGGGCCGGCCGTCGCAGGCGGGGCGGCCGGGGCAGGGCCGGCGATCACCGACACGGCGTTCCGGGCGCTGGTGGCCGAGGCATGGCGCCGATACCACGCCGCGCTGGAGGCGAATCGGCAGGTGGACTGGGCTCGGTACGGAGAGGAATTCCGGCGGCTCGGTAAGGTGCTCCAGCGGCTCGAGACCGGAGGGCCGGAACCGCAACGGTAGGGCGCTTGAGACCTGCTTAATCGGCCACTCGCCCGCGGCCGCGCAGGGGCGCGCACCCCGACCACATCGGGCCCGATCGCAACTGCGACGGAAAAGGCGGCCCTCACTTCTTCCATAGTGAGAGGCCGCTTGTCCGGCGTGGGAGTTCGCTTTGGGGTTACTGAAGGGGCACGACGCTTTCCGAACTCACAGTGGTCGTCGCAGGGGCCTCGCCCTTGGCCTTCTTGACCGCGAATTTTACCTTCGCGACTACTCCCGTCGAGGTACCCTGCTTCACCTTGAACACCAAGCCCTCTGCGAGTTTCTCAGTCTCATAGGTCACTTGGACAAAGTCTTGCTTTCGCGAGCCTGCCAGACCGCCGAACAGGAGCTTCTTGCCGACGCTCGCGTCACGAATGTCCGTCTGATTGCCAACTTCGGTGATGGCCGCGAGCGGAACCGAGAAGACCGCAGTTCCGTCTTTCTTCGTGAACTTTAGTTCTGACTCTCCGATTAAGAGCGTGCCCTTCACCCTGTCGATCATACCCTCGTGACCCGAAATGTATTCGACGTCCGATACATCTCCTGGGCGGAGGCAGTCATTACGATCGAGGCAGCCGCCAAAAGCAATACAGATCCAACGTTGCGCGAATCACGAAGCGTACGCGCCCCTGAGGATCGGACGATGGAAAGGAAGCTTCGCTAGGTCGAAGAGCTGCCTACCGATCTTGCGATGTCAACCTTGGGTATTCGCGGGGATGATGTGAGCGCGCTGGAGGAGAGATAAGCAGCGAGAACGTCGAGCTGCCAGAGCAGATTTCATGACCCACGCAGCGGCGTGCCGCTCTTGCGGCGTCGGCAAGGATCTTTGGTGCAGGACCAACTCCACGCCGGCGAAGCGTGCTGCAGGTCGTTATCGACGAACGGCGCGGATCCTGGCCGCACGCTTAGCGGAGCGGGCCAAGTTGGCGCCCCGAGCACGTGGTCCTCGGACCAGCCGACTTAGTGACGGAGGCAGTTGGACGAGCTTGAAGTACTCAAGTGGGTAAAGGTAATCCTCACCTGATTCATCGATTACTCTGAGCTGCCCATGCCGTGCAGCATCACCGTCAGGCAGGATCTCATATAGTTTTCTGCGCTCCAGAGACGCTGGATACTCCCCGCTGTCCACGCAGACCGCGAATCGTGTAGGGCTCTTGCGATCTTGTCGTCTGATCATTGGATGTCCAGATAGTGTTTGATCTTCATTTCCATTCGGCCAATGCCCGTGGCTTCGTACCAATGAACTTCAGCTTCTCGAAGGGTTCCGTCAGACAAACGAACTTTGGCTACGCCCTTACGCTTCCGCCAGCGCCCACGGCCGTAGTACTTGACCAAGCGAGGGAGCTCGCGGATGCCGCCGGAGACCGCGATTGTTCGTACCGCCTGTATCGGTCCCACGATCTCGAATGCCCCCACCCAGGAGCGCTCCTGACTGCCACAGTTGAGTGTTCATCAACCGTAGCGGAAATTGAACTTCTGTGGCGCATGCTGGCGGAGATCGGCCTCGATGCTGGCCGGCACTTCCGAAGGCTCCCGGAACTGTCCGTTCAGCTCAATGCGGTATGCTGGACGGGGAGATGCGGCCAACAATTGAGGGAGCTCGTGATCCAATGTGTGAGAGTAGACCCAGTCGCGCGCGCATGCTATCGTGCGGCGACGTACGGATTGAGCGAATGTCTCGGTGGCAAGAAATGATCGATCGTTGAGATCGCGAGTAAGGTAGAGTATCACCGATGGCGAAAGCGTAAGAGTGGCTTCGAAGCCCTCCGCAGCCCAACCACCGCCAAGCTCAAATGAGCCAGGCTCAGATCCCCGCGTAACGCATACGAGTGGCATGTCGCAAGTAGGGAGATTGATGCCCCGAGGAGCCGCAATCAGGTGCCAGTCGAGACTGGCTATCAGGTCCGCCAAGCGAGGCGCCAGCCTCATGCCCACCACAAGCCAGTGACCTTGCTCTCGCGCGTTATTTGAGGCAATTCTGGTCAGAATTGCCTCGATCGCGGCAAAGTCGCTCTCCGCCAGTTCCCGATGCGCAAGTCCCTGGAAGAACGCTCGGCCTTCCCCACCAGGAGCCATTACATCGCGAACGATCGGGATCGCGGCCAGGTCACTCAGCCAGTTGGCTGCGCCCCGCTCCGTGGGTGTGCGAAGGTGCTGAAGTGCAAGGTACAGCGCGACCGCATGTCGCTCCTCGGGAGTCAGCGAGATCGTCAAGGTTCCGAGTCCTGCCGCTGCCTCAACCAACAGGCGATTCCGAATCTTCAGGAACGGCCCCTCGACCTCATCGGCGAAGAAGCGCTCCAGCGAATCATCGAGCACTCCACCAGGGGCCCGGAGTGTGTGCAAGTCCTTCTCCCATGCGACGGATTCCGCCGTCATATGGAGCGGAGGAGTAGTCTTGACCGCCGGTACGCCCTCAGGACGCCTTCGCGTGTGCCGCTATCTGTGAATGGGGCGAGATAGCCTGCGGCCACGGAGTGATTCGAGCGCCTCACCTGACGTTGTGAATGCGACATGGTCCAAGTATAGCCAAACGCGTGCAGAGGGCTACTGACTCTTGCATCCCAGGGAAGCAGGAACTGCTTCGCGGACAGCGGGAGGCGGCTGGGCAAATACCAACGCAGACTGTGGTTTAGCGCTGTGGCTGTCCTGTCAAGGAGAGTCACCCCGCGCAATTTTGGTTATGCACTGCCCCGGTAGTGGAGGAGTACGCCGGGCTCGTGCGCGAGACGCTCGCCCATCATACCTGAGACCGCGGCGGCCCAGCTTCGCCGCATCCTCCACCTGATCCCCCACCTCGCCGACGGTGAGTTGCACCCGCTCGTCGAGGTGGCCGCGAAGGCGAAGGTGCCGGAAGGCACGGTGCTGCGCGACCTCCAATCCATCTCGGAGCGATTCGAGGTCCCGGGTGGGTTCGTGGAGGGGCTTCAGATCTACATCGCACCGGAAGGCGTGTCGGTGCACTCGAACCATCTCCTGCGGCCGATGCGCCTGACGCGGGGCGAGCTCTGCGCCCTCGAGCTGGGACTCGCCATGCTCCGCAAGGAGCGAACGCCGGAGGAGCACGGCGCGATCGGCGGGGCCCTCGAGAGGCTCGGGGAGGCGATCGTGAGACTGCCGGCCGATGACGCGGGCGATGCAGTCACCGCCTCCGCTCCCATCCCTCCCGGCCGCCTCGAGCACCTGCGAGCGATTCGCGACGCGCAACGGGAGCACCGGAAGGTGCGGCTCCGCTATCGCAAGGGCGGCGAGCGGGAGCCGACCCACCGGATCATCTGTCCCTACGCCATCGTCTTCGCCAGCGGCATGTGGTACACCG
>JACCRH010000159.1 GCA_013813675.1 Gemmatimonadales bacterium | reverse complement strand
GTGGCGAGCCTCGACCGACACGATCTTCCCGGCGAGGAGCAGATTGTTCACATCCTGGAGCAGCCTCCCGGCGCCATTGTAGGCCGCGACCCCGCCGTCCTCGAAGATCTTCGCGGTGCTGAGCACGCTGAAGCGGCTTCCGAAATCCACGCTCCCTCTGGCGAAATCGACCCCGAGATCCGGGATCCGCGCGCTCCCGAGCACACCCGCCAGGAAGTCGCGGTGGATCACCTCGTGGTCCCGGATGTCGGTCAGGACCTGCTGCTCCTCGGCGGTGATCCCGGGATAGAACGCCTGGGCCACTTGGGCGTAGAACGCGGCCTCGAGCTGCTCCAGTGCGTAGGCGTAGTTCAGTACCCCGGAATCGCTGCTCAGGTCGAGGATGACGGCGTCCGACGGCGGGGGGTCCGCCGGGCCGCCGTCCTCATCGCCGCAGGCCGCGAACATGGAGGGCAGCAGGATCGCGCTGCCCCCGAGAGCCGCCACCCGGAGGAACTCCCGGCGGGTGCCCGCCTCCCACAATTGGCGGATGTTCGAGAGCGTGATGCTCCTGGTCACGTCACCGTGCATGATGGTCACTCCGGTTCGTAGGTCTGGTACGCACGCTGCCGCGCGCAACGCCGATCATCGTGAGGCTTCCGCGACGAAGATGATCGGACAATTGACGATGATGCCCGCCGCCGGGAGGCCGCCCAGCGTTGAGTTGCGGGCGCCGCCGGGTGCGCCCGGCTCCAGCCACCCGTCGGCCAGCAGATCGATGACGTTGAGCGCCGCGATGACCTCCCGCTTGTCCGAGGTGATCCGGTCGCGGATGCCCGCGTCGATGGCGGCCTGGGTCCACACCACCGGGTGCACGTCCCAGAGCGGACTGTAGAGGGCGGCATCGCAGAACAGCGCGGGGTCGTCCGGGTTGTCGCACCCGGCCTGCTCCTGGAAGATGTTGAGCGGATCCCCTTCGCCGGCGACCGCCGAGCGGAGCCCCTGCCGGCTCGGATTGTCCGCCCCCATGGGCCCGTTCACGATGGGGATGATTGCTTCCCGGGCGGAGCGGAACGGCTTGTCGTCTCCGGGGAACGGCGCCTCGTTCAGGTTGGGCGCGAACGTCCCCACCTCCAGCGCCGCCACGTCGTCATGGGACGTCTCGGTGCTCAGGTAGAGGATGGCGAACCCCTCGTAGAAGCCTCTGGTCAACTGAAGCGTCACCTCCATCCCGGCGCTGTCCAGGTTGATCACCCGGTCGTGCACCCCGGTGCTGTTCGCGAGGTGGGGCGCGTTGTACACGATCGTCTCGGTGGAATCCGTGCCCGGATCGTCGAGTGTGAATACTGGGCTGTAGTCGGCGTCGCCGACCGACCCGGGTGTGGTGCTCGGGTCCAGCGGGAACAGCTCGGGGCCCGGCACCAGGCTGCGGGTGGGCGCGAAGTCCACGTTGCCCGAGAACCGGACGACGGGAAAGTCGTTGCGGTTGTTCCCACCGCCGCTTGCCTCGGTGGCCTGCTGCACGGCCTTGGTTCCAGCCGCATGGACGATCTTGGGAGCCCAATTCAGTCCCAGCCGTACCGACTCGTCCAGATTGTTGGACTCGGTGATGACGAAATACACCGCGTTGCCGCTGGCGTCTTCCCCGCGATACAGCGGCAGCACTGCGGTGGCGGCCGCGGTGTCCAGACTGATGACGCTGGCCAGGTTGTTCGGCAGCAGTTGCCCGGGCCGGCTGGGATCGTTCGGCGTCGGCGAGTCATCACTACAGGCGCCCGCCGCGACGCCGACGCCGAGGATGAGCAGCAGACGCAAGGTCGTGCGCATGGTATGGCTCCTCGATTGTGCAGTGCGTGTCCCGTCAGCGCGCAGCCGGCGCGGCCATCGCGGGGAGGGAGTTCGCCACCCGCTGCGCGCCGACGTCAATGACGGAGAGATGCCGGCCGCCCGCGCTCGACGGTTCTGTTCGCTGGTGCGTTGCAGCCGTAACCTCAGGATGGCGATTCCCGGTCGCGCGACCAATGGACGATTTACCGTGAGGATGCGGTGATTTCGCGATGCCGGCCGACGGAAGGTGACCGGCATCACAACACAGCGGAAGCGAGGACAGCCGAGGGCGGAACGGGAAGGTGTTAGGTGGCTACCACGGAGCAGAGGATCAGCTTGCCAAGCATCCCGCCGACCTCGAACTGCCGGTGGGCGGAGGCGGCGTCCTGCAGCGACAGCACGGAATCGATCATGGGCACGATCTGGCCCCGCTGGATCATCGCACAGAGCGAGTCCAGCCGGGCGCGATTGGGCTCGACCGACACCGAGTGGTGGGTGATGTTGCGGGCCAGCGCGTCCTCCAGGCCGGAACCGGTGGCGGCCACCGTGCTCGCGATCCTCCCGTGCGCCTTGGTCGCCTGGACGATGCGGCGGAGACTGTTGCCGTCGATGGTGTCGAGCACGACCTCCACGGCCCCGTCGGTGCTCTCGATCTGGACCACGGCGAGAAAATCCTCGGTGTCGAGATCGATGGTCCGGCTGGCGCCGAGCTGCAGGGCGAGGGCGACCGCCTCGGGCCGGCAGACGACGTAGACCTCGGCACCGGCGGCCCGGGCGATCTGAATGCCGAAGAGACCGGTGTCGCCCGCGCCAAGTATCAGCACGGTTTCGCCGGCGCGGAGTTCAGCTCGCACGATCAGCGCCTCCCACGCGGCGCTGGCCGCGAGGGGGATGCCGGCGGCCTCCACATGGGACAGGTTACGAGGCTTGCGCGCCACGATCTTCTCCGCCGCGACGTGATACTCGGCGTAGCTGCCGTCGCTGGAGAACAACTCCGGCATGTAGAAGACCTCGTCACCCGGCACGAAGTCCTGCACCTCCGGGCCGACCGTCTCGACCACGCCGGAGACGTCGTACCCGATGACGGCCGGAAGCGCCACCGCCTGCTCCCCCCTCCGGATGCTGCAGTCCACGGTGTTCACCGAGGTCGCGTAGACCCGGACCAGCAGCTCGTGGGCCCCAGGGTGAGGCTCTGCCCGCTCTTCCCACCGGAGGACGTCCGGTCCGCCGAACCTGCTCATGACGATCGCCTTCATCCGTCAACATGGCGGGCAGTCACGGAGGGGACAATGGACGATTCACCGCTGGCGGTGGCGGTTTAGCGGCTCACGTGGGTGCTGGGCTATCCCCGACGAGCGAGACGCCACTGCTGTGGGGGGAGGTCGTGGAGGCGGCTGAAGAGCCGAATGAAGTGGCCTGGGTCATCGTACCCGATCGCTTGCCCGATCACCTTCACCCGGGTGTTGGATTCGAGGAGCAGGCGCCGGGCCTCGGCCATCCTGCGTTCGATGATCCATTGGAGGACGGTGCGTCCGGTCTCCCGGCGCACCAGCTCGGTGAGGTAGGACGGGGAGCGCGCGACCGCTTTGGCCACGTCCGCGAGCCCGATGGGAAACCGAAAACGCCGGTCGATGAATCGGAAGACGCTGACGAGAATGGGACTGCTGTGGGGGGAGACGTGGGGGGAGACGCTGCCCGCCAGGGGGCGGATCGTCCGCACCACGTCGATGAGCAGGAGCTCCAGGAGCGCATGGGCGGCGGCATTGGAGCCGGCGGCCTGGCTGCGCAGCTCACCCTCGAGGCTGGCCAGACGGGCCAACCAGCGCCGCCGCTCCTCCAGCGCCACGGCGCAGCGGTTGGCTGCTGCGAGTCGCTCAGGATTGAGAAAGGCGTTGAGAAACAGGTCGTCGACGATGAGGGATGTGGCGTCGCGGTGGCGGGAGGCGAATCCGAGGGCGTCGACGCCGAAGCTGATCACCCAGTTGGTCGTGTCGTCCAGACCGGTCAGGTCGTGCTGTTGTCCCGGTGACACGACGAAGAGATCGCCCGGCCCCGCCGTAAGAGTCTCGGCGCCGATCCGGCACGATCCCAGCCCGCCTTCGATGAACACCAGTTGAAACAGACCAGCCCCGAATGCGACCGATTGGCAGGAAGGCAGCGTAGGACCGAACCGCTCGACCCTGAACCGGCGCCCATCGAAGGGGCGGATGGCTGACGCCCTCACATCCTTGTGCTTTTCCAATCATTCTCCGGCCGCCTGGAGCTCGGCAGTTATCTAGGCCCAGCTTGCGCCCCCATCTTGAAAAACGCCCCGATGGGCGCCGTGGATCTCTCGTCGTCCCTCTTGCCCGTTTGAGACCGAAGGTCGACCGTCCGAGCAGCCTC
>JACCRH010000156.1 GCA_013813675.1 Gemmatimonadales bacterium | reverse complement strand
AGGATGATCTGGGCGAACAGCGGCCCCTTCTTGACGTGGAAATCCTGGTTCTTCGGATCGAAGACCATGGTGCCGATGAGGTCGGCGGGGAGCAGGTCGGGGGTGAACTGGATGCGGGAGAACGAGGCGTGGATGATCTCGGACAGGGTGCGCACCGCGAGCGTCTTGGCCAGGCCGGGAACCCCCTCCAGGAGCACGTGGCCGCCGGTCAGCAGCCCCACGAGCAGCCGCTCCACCATGGCATCCTGCCCCACGATGCGGCGAGCTACCTCTTTGAGGATGCGGGGGACCGGTAGCGTCTCCGCTGGCATCTCCGTCAGCTTCGGCGCACTCACGCGCGGGGCTCCTGGGATTGGATGGGGGAAAGATAGTCGGGGTCGGGGGGTGTCACCCCGGCGTGCGCGTGTCATCCCAAGGGCAGCACCTTTGCTCGGCATGACATCTTCGACCGCGTCAAGCTCCTCGCCGGACGCGCAGCGGTCGCGCGCAGTTTCACCCTCACTCCTCGTCCGGCTTCAACCTCACCGCCTTATACAGCGCCGACTCCTCCCGCGGCGTCAGCGGCCGGTACCGCCCGGGCGCGAGATCCCCCAGCCGCACCGGACCGTACGACAGCCGGGCCAGCCGGTCTACCCGCAGTCCCATCTCCTCGGCCCAGCGCCGGACGATCCGGTTCCGCCCCTCGGCCAAGGTGACGTCGAGAATGCTGCGCCCTTCCGTGCCGGGACGGACCCGCACCTCGCTGGTGACGACGGGCCGGCCGTCCACCACCACCGGCTGCCGCACCGCGCTCGCGATCTCCCCCGTCGGCCGGCCGTGCACCAGCGCCGTGTAGCGCCGGCCGATGTGATAGCGCGGATGGGTGAGCCGGTGCACCGCCTCCCCGTCGGTGGTGAGGAGCAGCAGGCCTGTCGTGTTCACGTCGAGCCGCCCGACGTAGGTGAGTCCGGCGGAGTCGGGAATGAAGTCGAAGACCGTGCGGCGGCCTTCCTCGTCGTCCGCGGTGGTGACCACGCCCAGGGGCTTGTGAAAGGCGAGCCAGCGCCGGGGACGCTGCTTCACCTGGCGCCCGGACACCGTGATCCGTTGGCGGTCGGGATCGACCTTCATTCCGATGGTGGCGACGGCGCCATCCACCCGCACCTTGCCCTCCTGAATCAGCTCTTCGGCGGCCCGGCGGGAGGCGACTCCGGCACGGGCCAACGCCCGTTGGAGCCGCATCTCGGTCACGATTCCGCCTCGACGTACGCGGCGGCGTCGTCCTCGCCTTCGGTGACCGCCCGGTGAGGCTGGAGGGCGATGGTGAGCTCTTCCGCCCGCGGCAGGTCGGCCAGGTCGCGGAGGCCGAGCAGCTCCAGGAACATGGCGGCGGTCCCGTAGAGCAGCGGACGCCCCAGGGCCTCGCTGCGACCCACCACCTCGATCAGGCCCCGCTCCTGCAGCGAGCGAAGCACGCCTCCCGCCGACACGCCGCGGATCTCCTCGATCTCGGCACGCCCCACCGGCTGGCGGTAGGCGATGACCGCCAGCGTCTCCAGCGCCGCCGCGGTCAGCTTGGGTGTCCGAACCGAGAACTGGGCTCGCTCGATCGCGGCCGCATGCACCGCGCGAGTGAGGATCTGATATCCACCCGCCATCTCCACCAGCTCCACGCCGTGCTGTTCGAAGTCGTAGTGCTCCCGGATCTGGTCCAGCGCCACGCGGACGTCCGCGAGAGCGGCGTCCTGGTCGAGGGTGGCGAGCTCTTCAGCGGTGAGGGGGCGGGCGGCGCTGAAGAGCGCGGCCTCAAGCAGCTGGGCGAGCGGTGTCACGGGCGATCACCATCGGTGAGAACGGAGACGGCTGGGCGAGGCGGATGGCGCCCCGCTTGGCGAGCTCGAGGAGCGCGAGCAGGGTCGAGAGCACGTCCACGATCGTCGGCCGGGGACCGAGTGCCTCGAGCCAGCCGAACTGCTCCCGCTGGCCCAGCAGCTCCTCGATCCTCCGGGTGGCGCCCTCGACATCCAGCGGGCGCGCCACCACGCGGTGGAGCACCGGGGTCGGGATTCCCGCGACGACCCGATCCACCGCCTGAAGCAGGTCCAGCGCCTCGAGGGTGAGGGGCGGGGGCGGCAGCTCCGGCGGCGCCGGCAGGTAGCCCCGGGCGTGTTGCTCCGCCCGGCGTTCCGCCGTGCGCCCCATCCACACCGCGATCTCGCGGATCTGCTGGTACTCCAGCAGCCGGCGAACCAGCTCGGCCCGCGGATCTTCCCAGCCGTCGTCCTCCGAGCGGCGAGGCAGAAGCATCTGGACTTTGAGCCGCACCAGCCTGCTGGCCATGTCGAGGTAGTCGGCCGCCTGGTTCAGTCCCAACTCGTGGATGGCCTGCAGGAACTGGTGGGCGATTCGGGCGATGGGGATCTCGGCGATCTCGATCCGCTCCTCCCGCAGGAGGTGGAGCAGGAGATCGAGAGGCCCGGAGTAGGCGTCGAGGTGAACCACGAAGCCCGGGCCGGCGCCGAGCGCGGTGGTCGGGGCTTCCGGAAGAGTCATAGGCTTAGAGTCCCGCCAGCGGGGTCACCACCTGATACGGGCCGATGAAGCCCGCGAGCATGCGCATCACCGCGTACGCCGGAGCCAGCAGGATACCGACCACCGGCTGGAACAGGAACATGAGAATGAAGAATGGAAGATAGCCGAACCGCTGCAGACCGCGGTACCAGCTCCCCGCCTTCGGCGGCAGCGCGTGATACATGAGGTGGGAGCCGTCCAGCGGCGGAATCGGAATCAGGTTGAAGAAGCAGAGGACCAGGTTGAGCCAGATCCCCTGCACCATCATCCGCTGAGCGGTGTCGAGCACGGCGCCGGCGGCCGGCATGGTGCGGGAGACGATACCCAGCAACACGAAGATGAAGGCGAACAGGAAGGCCAGGAAGAAATTGGTGATCACGCCGGCGGAGGAGACGAGGATGTCTCCCCGCACGTAGCTCCGGTACTTTCTCGGGTTGACCGGGACCGGCTTCGCCCCGCCGAAGGTGAAGCGTCCGCTCGACCCGAACCAGAGCAGCGCGGGCAGCACCAGACTCATCCAGGGATCGATGTGGGGAATCGGATTCAGGGTGACGCGCCCGAGGAGATAGGCGGTGTCGTCGCCCTGGCGGAGCGCGGTGACGGCGTGCGCATACTCGTGCGCGGTCATCGCGAACACGAGCATGGGAAGGGCCAGGATGAATTCGCTGAGCTGGGCTTCCAGGTCGGCTTCCTGTTCGGCGGGGACGGCGGAAGGTTAAACGACACCCCAGGAGATGCCAAGTCAAACCGGCGCGCCGCTTGACCTTGCACCCGGTGACGCCTAAGTTTCCGCCCTTCCTGCTCCGGGGTGTTTGCCGGAGTGAATCCGCCGCTCAACCGAGGCTGCCGTGCCCCGAATCCAATCCGCCAAGAAGCGCATGCGCCAGGCCGTCGTCCATACCGCCCAGAACCGGACGCAGCGCAGCCGGCTGCGGACCGCGCTCAAGAAGGTGCGCGCCGCCACCGGGGCCGAGGTCGAGGCGGCGCACGCCGAGGCGGTGCGGCTGCTCGATCGCGCGGGGCGCAAGCACCTGATTCATCCCAATGCGGCGGCCCGGCAGAAGAGCCGGTTGGCCAAGCTCAAGGCCAAAACCAAGACTGCGTGAACCAAGACCAAGACTGCGGGTTCCCTGTTCCCGCAGTTCAAATTCCGGCCAATTCCGCCCCACATCGTTCACAGTACCACTCCGTCGGACGGTTGAGCGTGCCGCACTCGCCGCATTTCAGGGTCTTTGCCACCCCGGGCGCTCCCGCCTTCCCCGATGGACTGGGCGGGGGCGGCGCGGTCTCCACCGCCCGAGACCCCTGGGCCGAGCCGGAGGGTCCGGGATTGCTGGGCCGCCTCGGTGCAGCAGGCTTTGCTTCCTCATCAGCCACCGATTTCAGAAACGCCAGCTCGTCACCCGGAGCGCCCGCATGCTCGTGCTCGCGCACCCGTGGGGGCTGCGGTGGCTGGGGCCGGGGAGCGGCCTTCTGAACCGGCGCTTCGACCACCGGCGCGGCCGGGGTCGGCGGCGGAGGCAGCGGCGAGCGCTCGATCACATCCTGGACCGCTGGCGTCGGGGCGGCGGCAGGCGGCGGTTCCGCTCCCCGGACCGGCGCGGCGATCAGGGCTTGGACTTCGGCCAGGCGGGCGATTTCGCCACCCACGGTCCGAAGCTGCTCCCGCAGAGCGTTCAACTTTTTGTCGCTCTCATCGCTGATCCGGCGCCACTCGTCGTCGCCGAACTCCCCGACGGTATGGCGCACCTCGGCCTCGGCCAGCTCGTCTTCGGCCTGCCGCCGCTGCGTGTCGAGCTCTCCCTGCGTCGCCTGATGCCGGTGCAGGTCGTCCGCGATCGTGGCCGAGTGGCTTCGCAGCCGGTCGATCACGCCGCGGAGCCGCGCCTCGTAGTCCGCCCGGACTTTCTGGCGAACGGTCTGGGGCGCCTTGTCCGCCGCGGAGTCGAGCTTGGCGAGCCATTGCTCGAACTGGGCCCGCTGCTCCAGAAGCGCTTCGATGCTGTTGTCGGTTTCCGTGGCCATGGCGAGGGGTTCCTCCCGGGATGATCCGCGGGTCAAAATCTAACTGAGTCGTGGCCCCAGCCGAAGTCTACCTCGGCCCGGCTGCCCGGCCCATCCCGCCGGGCTCGCGGGCAAAGGCCACCTGCCCGCGCACGATGGTGGTGTCGGCCCGCCCCTTCAGCCGCCGCCCGCCGAACGGGGTGTTGCGGCTCTTGGAGAAGAATTCCTCGGGCCGCACCGTCCACTCGGCCGCCGGATCGAACACCACGACATCGGCCGGTGCGCCGGGCGCCAGGTTTCCACCCGGGAGACTGAAGATGCGGGCCGGCGACGCGCTCATCCGCTGGACCAGCTCGCCGAGGGAGAGCAGGCCTGGGTGCACCAGCTCGGTCACGGCGAGGCCGAGGGCGGTCTCCAGGCCGATGATGCCGTTGGGGGCATCGTCGAACTCGCGCTCTTTGGCGTCGTAGTGGTGCGGGGCGTGATCGGTGCAGATCACGTCGATGGTGCCGTCGCGAAGGCCCTGCCGGATCGCCTCCCGGTCATCCGGCTCCCGGAGCGGCGGGTTCATCTTCGCGTTGGTGTTGTAGCCCTCGCAGGCCTCATGGGTCAGAGTAAAATGATGCGGGCAGGCCTCGGCCGTCACCCGGAGACCTTTGTCTTTGGCGCGGCGGATGAGCTCGACCGAGCCCCGGGTGGACATGTGGCACAGGTGGACGTGCCCACCGGTCAGCTCGGCCAGCAGGATGTCCCGCGCCACCATGATCTCTTCGGCGGCTGACGGCACCCCCTTGAGGCCGAGACGGGTCGACACCAGTCCCTCGTGCATCGCGCCCCCGGCGGCGAGTGTGGGATCCTCGCAGTGGTCGGCTACCGGGATGCCGAAGGTACGGGCGTATTCCAGCGCGGTGCGCATGAGGTGGCTGGATACGACCGGCTTGCCGTCGTCACTCACCGCGACGGCCCCGGCGCCCACCAGCTCGCCGAATTCGGCCAGTTGTTGCCCCTTCTGGCCGAGCGACACCGCGCCGATCGGGTAGACCCTGGCCTTGGCGGCGCGCTGCGCCTGGCTCACGATGAATCCGACCGCCGCCTGATTATCGGTGACCGGATCGGTGTTCGGCATCGCGCAGACCGCCGAGAACCCACCGGCGGCGGCGGCCATCGCACCGGTGGCGACGGTCTCCAGATCCTCCTGCCCCGGCTCCCTCAGATGGACGTGAAGGTCGATCAGCCCCGGGGCGACCACCTTGCCCTCCGCCTCGACCACGAGCGCGTCGTCCGGCCGGCCCAGATCGCGCCCCACCGCCTGCACCTTTCCATCGGCAGTGAAGAGGTCGGCCACTTCGTCGACCCCGCGTGAGGGATCGATCACCCGCCCGCCGCGAATCAAGATCGGGCGCACGCTATTCCCCACCCGCAGCGGGATTGGCCCAGTCGGGAGACCCTCCCGCGAGCAGATAGAGTACCGCCATACGCACCGCCACGCCGTTGGTCACCTGCGGTAAAATCACGCTGTGTGGGCCGTCGGCCACGTCGCTGTCGATCTCGACTCCCCGGTTCATCGGGCCGGGATGGAGAATGAGCAGATCCTTCGGCGCCTTGCCGAGCCGCTCGTTGGTCACCCCGAAGACCCGGTTGTACTCCCGCAGCGAAGGGAGAAAGCCGGACTCCATCCGCTCGAGCTGCAGGCGGAGGACGTTGAGCGCGTCGGCCCATTGAATCGCATCCTCGATCCGCGGCAGGATGGTCACGCCGAGCTCGTGGACATTGCGGGGCATGAGCGTCGCCGGTCCGCACACCCCGACCTGGGCGCCCAGCTTGGTCAGTCCCCAGATATTGCTGCGGGCCACCCGGCTGTGGAGGATGTCGCCGCAGATGGCGACCTTGAGCCCCTCGAGACGGTGGAACCGGTCGCGCAGCGTGAGCATGTCGAGCAGACCTTGCGTAGGGTGCTCGTGCTTGCCGTCGCCGGCGTTGATCACGTTGGAGCGGATGCGTTGGCCGAGAAACTGAGCCGCGCCCGAAGCGCCGTGGCGGATCACCACCATGTCGATCCGCATCGCCTCGAGGTTCCGGGCGGTGTCCACCAGGGTCTCGCCTTTGCTCACCGAGCTGCCGGCGGCGGCCACGTTCACCGTGTCGGCGCTGAGCCGTTTCTCGGCGAACTCGAAGGAGATCCGCGTCCGGGTCGAGGCTTCGAAGAAGAGGTTGACGATCGTCTTGCCGCGCAGCGCCGGCACCTTCTTGATCGCCCGCTCGCTCACTTCCTTGAACGGCTCGGCGGTATCGAGGATGAGCTGAATCTGCTCGCGGCTGAGCGGCTCGAGGCCGACGAGATCCTTGCCGAGGGCGGCGCTCGTCATGTCGAGCGCACCAGCTCGACCACGTCGCGGCCGTCGAGCTCGGAGACCAGCACGTCGACCCGGTCGCCCGGGCCGGTGGCTACCTTCTGGCCGACGATGTCGGCCTGGATCGGAAGCTCGCGGCCACCGCGGTCGACCAGCACGCAGAGCAGAATCCGCCGGGGCCGGCCGAAGTCCGAGCATTCGTCGAGGGCCGCCCGGACCGTCCGGCCGGTGTAGAGCACGTCGTCCACGATCGCCACGGTCTTGCCGTCGAGATCGGGAAGGCTGGTCTCTCCGACCACCGGCCGCGGGCCCACCGTCTGGAGGTCGTCGCGGTAGAGCGTGATGTCGAGCTTACCCCACGGGAGGGTGGCGCCTTCGGCCTGCGCGATCAGCGCCCGGAGCCGCGCCGCGAGCTCGACCCCGCGCCGCTGGATCCCCACCAGCACCAGCCCGTCGGTGCCATTGGCTCGCTCGACGATCTCGGTCGCCATGCGCGCCAGCGTCCGGGCCAGCGCGCGATCGTCCATGATGGGAACTCGGGTGGGCATCGGGGCGGGAAACTAGCGGCGAGGGCAGGCGCGCGAAAGGCCGCTTCGGTACCTGGCGCACGGCTCACCGCGGGTCGATCCGCGCGAGCCGCAGCTCGCTCCGATCGCCCAGCGTCGCCGTCCAGGCCACCACCGCGGTCGTATCCCCGAGCACCGCGAGCTGCGGGTACTTCCCGCCCTCGGAGCCGGGCACTTCGAGCCGCTCGCCGAGTGAGCCGGCGGCAAGGACTCGGGCGACACTGATCCGGCGGTCTCCATTCTCCGTGAGGTCGTAGGCAGTCAACGCCCCTCCATCCCCCAGCGGCTCCACCGCGGCATGCGCGGCGCCCACCCGGGTCCCGGTCACCAAACCCACCGGCCGGCTCCGCTCGCCCGACGCCGTCACCTTGGCGTAGTACACCCCGGCGGAGCCGGCCTTGCCGTTGTACCACACCACATGAGACGAGCCGTCGGCGCCGGTCGCTATCGCCGGGCCGGTGTGGGGACAGCCGGGATAAGCCCAATCGTCCTGATGGACCCGCTCCGGCTGGGCTGCCTCGTCGCTCAGCAGCGTGGTCACCACATCCCGAACGTCACCCGGATAGTGCTTGCGCCAGGCGGCCACGGCTTCTCCGTTGCGATCTCGGGCCAGCGTCACCCGGCAGCAGGGGCACGCCTCCTTCCAGCCGGCACGATTGGGGGCCCACGAGCGTCCGAAGTCCTCCGACGTCGTGTAGTAGATCGTCGCATCGGGCTCCGACGCATGCTCGGTGTGGCCCTCCGCCCCCGCGGCGACCGGTGCGGCCACATCGCGCTCGTCGAGCCACGCCACCGCGATGCCGGAGTCGCCGACCCAGGCGGCGCCGTGGAATTGGTGGCTCACCGGGGCGGCCGTAGTATCGTCGTTCAGGGTCGTGGGGGCACTCCAGGTCTGCCCGCCATCCTGGGAGCGGGAGAACCGGAGCAGAGTGGCGGGCCACTTCCGGCCGGGCACGGTGACGCTATTGGGCCAGATCAGGGCCCGGCGATTGCCTGGGGCGATCACTAGACGGGGTGAGGATTCCCCATGCGGATGCACCTCCTCCGGTGACTCCGCGCCGCCGGCGACCTTTACCGGCGAAGACCACGTGCCCCCCGCGTCGGCCGATCTGGAGGCATACAAAGTCCAGACCTTTCCGTCCCCCTCGACCCAACCCATCACCAATTCCCCGGAACCGGGATCCACGCCCAGCGCCGGATCTGCCGAGTGGGCGCCGGCCCCCGCCACCGGTGTTTCCAGCCGCTCGACCTGAAGTGCAGGCCGGCCGCACCCGACGGCGCCGAGCCAGACGATCCCGATGCCGACGGCGATCCGGGGGCTCATCGAGCCCACCTCATGCCGACAGAAAAGGAACGCCCGTCCGCTGGCTCGAACGACCGCCCGGCGGCGTTGTCCACCTGGACCGACGCGCTGTAGCGCTCGTCGGTCAGGTTCTGACCCGACGCGAACGCCGTGAGGCCGAGCTGGTCGAGCTCCCATTCGGCGCGGAGGCCGAGCGTGATCCAACCATCGTTCGACTCGGTGTTGGCGCTGTTGATGAAGTACGACCCCGGCACCCACTCCACCTGCGGCGCGATGGAGAACCCGGCCGGATGCCGGTACCACACCTCCGCCTGGAGATGGTGCTCGGGAGCGCCGGGGAGGTCGTTCCCCTCGAACGAGGGGTCCTCGAGGAAGCGGTAGCGCGCGAAGGTATAGGCCAGGCGAAGCCGCCCGCCGTCGGATTGGCCGCGCCGGCGAAAGAGGCCGCCCGGGAGGTCGTACTCCAGGCCGGTCTCGACGCCGGAATGGCGGGTGCGGGGCGCGTTCCGGTAGGTCGGTACCGTGAACGGCGCGCCGGGAAAGGGCTGCACGTTGACGTTGAGGATCTCGTTCTTCACCTCGACATCGAAGACCGCCAGGTCCCAGCCGAGCCCACCCTTTCGCCCCCGGACACCTACTTCGAACTGCCAGGCATCCTGCCCCGCGAGATCGAGGAACCCGGGCACGGTGAGGCTGTTCAGCTCCAGCAGGAGAGGCGGCTCGTACGAGCGGCTCGCGTTGGAGTAGAGCTGCCCTTGTATGGCCGGCAGCGAGTAGAGCATGCCGACCTTGGGCAGCAGCGGATTGAACTCCCGATGGTCGGACTGGTCGCCGTCAGAGAGAAACTCGTCGCGTGACTTCCGGATCGAGTGATCGAGTCGGAATCCGGCCACGGCTGTGAACCGCGGGGTGAGCGCGAGCGCGTTCTCCGCGTAGAGGGCGAGCCCCACCGCCTCGTCCTTCTGCTGCTTCCGCAGCTCCCCGTGCGCGCCGACCTGGTTGACGAACTGGCGGTTGTCCATGTTGAGCCACGAGGGCTGGACGCCCAGCGTGAACCGGTTGCTTCGGCCGAGGAGCGGCAGCGTGTTCTCATACCGGGCTTCGGTTCCGTAGTCCCGGCTCTGCTGGTTGATCACCTGAAAGATCGGGTGGTCGATGTCCCGATATTGGAAGTAGGGACTGATCTCCAGCCGTTGGTTGGAGCCGAGCTGGGTCCGGAGCTGGAGCCCGAGATGATGCAGATCGTAGTCGCGGCCCCACCGGTTCGACTGGTTCGCCGGGTTCGACCCCCTCCGGTCGGCGGCCAGTTCGTCGGCCGTCAGGGCGCCGGGCAGTTGCTCGTCCACCAGGGCATAGAAGTAGAACCCGCGGATGTCGGTCTTGTCCGAGAGCACATACCCCAGGTGGCCGTTGACCCGGCTGCGTCCCTGAGCGGCGTAGTCGCGGAACCCGTCGACCGAGGTCCTGGTATAGCTGCCGAAATAGTCCAGCTTGCCGAGCGTGGTGCCGGAGGAGATCTGGGTCTTGAGGAATCCATAGCTGCCGCCCTCCGCGACCACCCCGAGCGGAGCGGCGGTGTAGCCGGTCTTGGTCTCCAGATTGATGGCGCCGCCCAGTGTCGAGCCGCCGTACCGCAGGGCATTGCCACCCTTGTAGACCTCGATTGACTCGGTGTTGAGCAACTCGAGTGACTCGAAGTCGGTGAACCCGTCGGTGTTGCGGTAGGGCATACCGTTCACCAGCAGGTTCACCCCTCGGGCGTGGAAGTTGTTGCGCAGCCCTGAGCCCCGGATGGAGATCTGGCTCTCATCGGCGGCGCCGAAGCGGGACTGCACGTACACCCCCGGGGTGAAGCCGAGCACGTCCTTGAGGTTGGCCTGGCGAGTCCGGCGGAGCTGCTCCGACTCGATCAAGGCCACCGAGCCGGGAATCTGAGCGAGCCGCTCGCGGCGCTCGTCGAGGTCCGCGGGCGTCCCGATCACCGTGAGCTCGGCGAGCTGTACCGCGGCCGGCACCAGCCTGAGCTCGATCGCGGTGTCCGTTCCGGAGCGAACCCCGACCACCTGCCGCCCCGGGGTGAACCCGACCACCTTGGCGGTGAGTTTCGCCTTCCCCGCCGGTAACCCTTCTATCCGAAAGCGTCCCTGCGCGTCCGCCTGGGTGTTGAAGAGACCCCCTTCCACGGAGACGAGGGCCCCGGAAAGGGCCGAATCGCCGGCAGCGGACCGGACCACTCCGCTGATTGAGCCGGTCTGCTGCGCCGAGACCGGCGCGGCGAGCGTCGTCGCCAGGATGGCGACGGCCGCGCCGAGCGCGCGCTGGAGCTGGATGTCGGTCATAGGCCGTCCTGACTGTGATTCGGTTGGATCGAAACGTCAGCCCGGCGCCCGTGCGGCAGCGGGACTGGCATTGACACCGGATCAGACGATCAGGACAGCGGTGGAGGAGCCGTGGAGGGAGGATGGAGGCGGAAGGGCCTTTCCCGCGGCGCCAGCGCTTCGGCATCCGGGCGGGACGAGGCGAGATTGAAAAGCGGAACCTCTATCGCGGCGGCCGGCGCCTTGACCGGCGCCGTAAAGCTCGGCGGTTGGCACGAACCCAGGCACACGCACTGGTCGTGGCCGGGCTGGGTGGAGTCGGATCCTGGTGTGTGTCCGCCGTGCGCCTGCTGCCGGTGGGCGAGAATGGGCGAGTCCACCGGGCAGGGATGGGCCGCCGCCAGCCACGTGCCTCCCAGACCGGGGGCGGCCAGGAGCAGGGCGAGCGCGAGGGTGCGGCAGCGCCGGAGGACGCGAAGCATGGGGCTAAAGTAGCGAGCGCCCGCCTCCGGCGAAAGCGCGGGGCGCCCCGGTCCCCACCCCTACCGAGCCAGCGACGGACAGGGAGGGATTCGAACCCTCGATACGGTTACCCGTATGCCACCTTTCCAGGGTGGTGCCTTCAACCACTCGGCCACCTGTCCCGACTCGTTGCGAGGGCGCAACTTAATGCCGCGCCTCGATCGGCGGGAGGACATATTACGTTCCGGCGGGTTGGAGAAACTTCCTCAACGGAACTCCCGGTGATCGACGCTCACATCCTTGCCGCCGTGCGCACACCCATCGGGCGGGCGGGCGGCGCGCTCTCCGAAGTGCGGCCCGACGATTTGGCGGCCGGGGCCATTCGCGCCGTCCTCGACCGGGGCGGCTTCCCCCCGGACCGCATCGACGACGTGCTGCTGGGGTGTGCCAACCAGGCCGGGGAAGACAACCGCAATGTGGCCCGGATGGCCTTGCTCCTCGCGGGGTTGCCGGTGGAGGTCCCAGGTCAGACCGTGAACCGGCTGTGCGGATCGGGCCTCCAGGCGGTTGCCACCGCGGCCCACGCCATCAGCGCCGCCGAGGGCAGCCTCATGCTCGCCGGTGGAGTCGAGAGCATGACGCGGGCGCCGTACGTCATGCTGAAGCCGGCGCGCGGGTGGGACCGGACGCCCCCCGCTATCGCGGACAGCACGGTCGGATGGCGCTTCACCAACCCTCGCCTGCCCGCCGACTGGACGATCTCCCTGGGGCAGACGGCGGAGCGGGTGGCCAAGAGCCACGGCATCAGTCGGCGGGAGCAGGAGGAGTTCGCCGTGGAGAGCCAGCGGCGCGCCCAGGCGGCGCTGGCGGCGGGAGCGTTCGATAATGAGATCGTGCCGGTGCCGGTGCGCCGCGCGGGCCGGAGCGAGACGGTCTCGCGCGATGAGCCCCCCCGGGGCGACGTCACCCTCGAGGCACTGGCGAAGCTAGCTCCGGCCTTTCAGGGCGACGGCACCGTGACCGCGGGCACTTCGAGCGGGATCAACGATGGCGCCGCGATCCTGGCGGTCGCCTCCGAGGCCACGGCGAAAGAGCTCGGTCACGGCTCCCTCGCCCGGGTGGTGAGCTCGGCGGTGGCCGGGGTGGACCCGAGCTGCATGGGCCTGGGTCCCGTGCCTGCCACCAGGAAAGCCCTGGCCCGCGCCGGTATCCGTGCCGACGACCTGGACCTGATCGAGATGAACGAGGCTTTCGCCGCCCAGGCCATCGCCTGCATCCGCGACCTCCAGCTCGATCCCGCGAAGGTCAACATCTACGGTGGAGCGATTGCCCTGGGACATCCGCTCGGCGCCAGCGGCGCCCGGATCCTGACGACTCTGGTCCATGGCCTCCGCCGCACTGGCGGGCGCTACGGGCTCGCCACCATGTGCATCGGGGTCGGCCAGGGGATCGCGATGGTGGTGGAGGCGAACCAGCGCTAGCCCGGCCTGCCCTCCGGCGGGCCTAGCTCCGCGGCGAGGCGCTCCAGCTCCTCCCCGCCAGCCATCATGCCGATCAGCTCCTCGAGGCGAATGTCCCGTCGCCCGTAGTCACCCTGTACCCCGCCACGCCTGAGGATCACGAACCGATCGCCTACCGGATAGGCGTGGTGTGGGTTGTGGGTGACGAGGACGACCCCGACCCCGCGCTCCCGCGCGTTGATGATGTACCGCAGGACCACGGCTGCCTGCTTCACACCGAGCGCCGCGGTCGGCTCATCGAGAACCAGCACCCGTGCTCCGAAGTACATCGCCCGCGCGATCGCTACCGCCTGGCGCTCGCCTCCCGAGAGCGTTCCGACCGGCTGCGCCGGATCGCGGAGCCGCACGCCGAGCCGGCCGAGTTCCTCCCGCACGACCCGCTCGCAGTGGGCGACGTCGATCCGCCGGAACGGCCCCCACCCCGAGCACGGCTCGGCGCCGAGGAAGAAATTCCGCCAGATGCCGAGCAGGGGGATCATCGCCAGGTCCTGATAGACCGTCGCGATCCCTCGGCGGAGCGCGTCGCGAGGCGACGCCAACTCCACCGGCTGGCCGTCAACCAGGCAGCGCCCCTCGCTTGGCCGGTGCACTCCGGCGAGGATCTGAATGAGGGTGGACTTCCCCGCCCCATTGTCGCCGAGGAGGCAGGTGACCTGCCCGGCGAGAACCGACAACGAGACCTCACGCAGAGCGACCACGGTGCCGAAGCGCTTCGACACCCCTTCCACCTGGAGGAGTGGAGGGCTCACCGTGCGTCCGAGGCGCGCCGCCGGATGTAGTCGTTGAAGACCACGGCGGCGACCAGCATCGCGCCGAGGAAGACCTGGAACCAGTCGGCGTCCACCCCGGTGATTACGATCCCCTGCTGCACCATCCCGAAGATGAGGGCGCCGAGTACGGCGCCGACCGCGGAGCCGTGGCCGCCGGTGAGGAGCGTGCCGCCGATCACCACCGCGATGATCGCGCGGAACTCCTGCTGCTCACCCCGGAGCGCGTCGGCCCCGGTGAACCGGACGACCTGGGTCACCGCCACCAGGCATGCCGCGAGCGCGGTGATCATGAAGAGGGCGATCTTCACCCGCGCCACCGGGACGCCCATTTTCCGCGCCGATTCGGGCGCGCCGCCCGCGGCGAAGATCCAGTTCCCGAAGCGGGTGCGGAGCAACACCCAGGTGGCGAGTGCCGCGAGCCCGATCCACCACAGGATGGAGATCCGAAATCCGAAGACCTCGCTGCCGAACAGCGCCTGCGCCGACGGGTACCCCGCGGCCGCGTCGAGCCCGCCCAACTGGGTTCGCCGGGTGAGCTGCCGGCTGACTGCGATGGTGAGCCCGCGGAATGCGAACAGGGTGCCGAGCGTCACGATGAAGGAGGGCAGCCCGGTGCGCACCACCAGAAAGCCATTGCCGAAGCCGATCGCCAGACTCAAGAGAACGGTGATACCTATCGCCGGCCAGAGCGGCCAGTCGAAGTGCCGGGTGAGCAGCATGATCGTCATGCCGGCGGCGCCGATGATCGACCCGACCGAGAGATCGAACTCGCCCGCTATCATCAGGAGCGCCACCGCGACCGCCAGAATCCCCAGCGGCGCTGCCGCGTTGAGGAAAGCGGCGGTTCCCGCGAGACTGCGGAAGGCCGGCCCGGCCACGCCGGCGAACACCAGCCAGACCAAAGCCGCCCCCGCGGCAGCCCCGACCTCGGGTCGGGCCAGGGATCCGAGCAACCCGGACAGCCTCACCGGATGCCCCGCTTGGCGAGGGCGATGACGTCGGCCGCGTTCTCCTTGGTCACGAAGCTCGGCCCCGTGCGGATGATCTGTCCGCCCCCCGGCATCGCCTTGGTCTCGAGATACTTGGTGAGGAGCACGACCGCGAGGTAACCCTGGAGATAAGGCTGTTGATCGATGGCGAAGAGAAGCGGGCCGTCCCGGACCGCGGCCAGGACTTCCGGAGTCAGATCGAAGGTGCCGACCGCGATCCGACCGAGCCGGCCGGACTCCCGCAGGGCGGCGAGGGCCGGCGCTGCCCCTCCGGGACCCAGCATGAGCATGCCGTCCACCGCCTCGTCGCGAGCCAGCGCCCCTCTGATGCGC
>JACCRH010000154.1 GCA_013813675.1 Gemmatimonadales bacterium | reverse complement strand
TGAGCCCGGTGATCAGCACATCGGTCCACCGGCTCCGCACCCTGATCCTCAAGTCCGCGATGCCGCTCCCTCCGGCTAGCTGCGCCGCCAAGGCCCTCCGGAGCGACGGCTCCCTGAACTTCAGCAGCCCCCAGAAGCCGAAGACCGCCCTGCTGCGCACCGAGAAGCGGTCGCCTTGGGCCGGCTGCCCCGCGGGCGATGCCACAGTGACCGCCACCCCGAGCGTGGTGGCGTCGAAGGTGTGGGCGCACCCGACCAGCCAGAGAACCAGCAGCGCGGGCAGCGCCCGGCGCGGCAGCCTCACAAACCGGGCACCCTGAAGGTGTAGTGCGCGCCCACGCCGAAGACCCCGGGCGTGCCTCCCTCGCGGAAGATCGCATCGTACGTGGCGTGAAGGCCGAACCCGCCAAGCGTGTTGAGCTCGATGCCGCCGCTCAGGCCGAACTCGCTGCTGGTGTTGGCGTCGACTGCGTCCCCTGAGGTGCGCACGATGTCCAGCCTTGGGGCGAGCCACGGCTTGATCGCCAGCACTGGATTGGGGATGGTGAGCGCGAAGCCCACACCGACCGGGAATCGCAGCTCGGTGACGTCCAGGTCGGGCAGGGCCCCGGCGTCCGGCTTGGCATAGCCGATGCCGCCCTGCAGGGTGACGGCGAGCGGCACGAGGGGGCCGCCAAAGATCCGGTAGTTGAGCGTCGCGCCGACCGACAGATCGGAGTCGGTGGGGCCATCGGGATTGTACGAGGAGAGGATCGCCGTCGCACCGAAGGGTCCGAACCCGCCTCGGCCGGTCACGGCGTAGGCGGTGCCGCCTCCGGCCCGATCGTTGGGAAAGCCGATGTCGGCGTAGAGGCCCACGCCCCGGGGCACACCCGCGTTATAGACCGGGATCCCCCGCACCTGGGATTGGAGGGGCCGCGTGACGCCGGCAAGGGCGGCGAGCGTCACGACAGTCCCGAGCACAGCCTGTCTCATCACGAGCCCTCCGGCGAAACCGGCACACGGCCACCAACCGCCCACCAACGGCGCCGCAAGCTACCCGGGGGCTTCGAAGGATGTCAACCGATTCCAGCCACGCTGAGGGGAAGAAAGGCAGAACCTCCTCGCTCATCCGCCAAGGGCGACACGCAAACGCCCAGCCGGAATGTCCGGCCGGGCGTCGCGGCGCGCTATTTCGGTGCGAACGACTTACTCTTTGGCGCGGTCGATATTGTCGGTGGTCGAAACGGTATCCACGTCGATCGACGTGTCGGCCGTGACGATCGTGGTGTCCTGCACCCGCTCGGAGGTTATGGTCGTATCCCGCCCCACATCCCCCGTCTCCCTATCGTTCTTGCTCTCGCATCCAGTCAGAACCACCGCCACAGCGATGGAAGCCAGCATGGTCCGCATGTCCATCCTCCCGAAACAAGATACCCGCCGGTAGCAGCATGCTCGACACGACGGGACAAGGCGCGATCTCACACCAGACTATAGGGGAGGCTCGCCACGCCCGCGGTGACGCCGCTCACCCGGACCGCGTCAGCCAGCAACACCTCAATGCGCTTCCTCGACCCTGGCCCGGCGGGTATATCGGATCATCAGGGGGGTGGCGGAAATCCCGTGCACCACGATGGAGACAGCGACGACCAGGAAGGCGATCGTGCTCAGAGGGCCCACCAGCGGCTCGGGGAGCCCATGGTTCACCGCATAGGTCAGATAGTAGATCGACCCGATACCGCGAATGCCGAACCATGCGATGAGCCGCCGCTGTGTGCCGGTGATGCCAAGGCCCGCGAGTCCGACGGAGGTCGAGACCGGGCGGATGACCAGTAGCAGCAGTGCGACCGCGATCCAAGCCGCCGCCGCCGGCTCGATGGCGGGCAGCAGGCCACCCACCAGAAGGACCACCGCCACTTCTCCCAATCGGTCGAGCTGCTCGTTGAACGTGAGGACCGTCTGGGCGAGCTGGCGGGGGGCCAGGACCGGGTCGACCTCCAGCTCCTCCTTCCCCCGCTCGTCGCGCGGGTGCACCGCGGGCGCGGTCGAATCGGCCCCGGTCTCGCGCGACTCCACCTGACGGAAAGCCACCCCGGCGGCGAAGACGGCGAGAAAGCCGTACGCCTCGACCGCCACCGCCGCCCCGTAGGCGAGGGCGATCAGACCCAGGGCCAGGAACTCGTCGGCGCCGAGCCCCTCCCGGTGTTCCCGGCGAAGGTAGAGCACCAGCCGGCCCAGCGCGGTGCCCAGCATCCCGCCTATCGCCAGACCCGCGCCCACCGCCCACAGCACGTCGAGCGTCAGCCAGCGCCAGAGTCCCGGCCCCAGATCACGCGCGCCCAGGAGCCCGAGGCCGAGCATCACGAAGGGAAAGGCGGTGCCGTCGTTCAATCCGCCTTCGGCGCTGAGCGAGAATCGCAGCCGCTCCGGGTCCCAGGGACTTTCCACCTGGACGTCCGAGGCCAGCACCGGATCGGTCGGCGCCAGGATGCCGCCGAGCAGCACCGCGGCCCCGAGCGGGAGTCCGAGGAGCAGCACGCCCACCACCGTCACCAGCCCCACCGTCAGCACCATGGAGATGACCGCCAGGCGAAGCGGGACCCGCCAGCGCGGGTCGGTGAGCAGTACCCGGAGCTTGAGGCCGACCGTGAACAGGGAGATGACCACGGCCACTTCGGTGACGTGCTCGAGCAGGCGGCTGTGGTCGGGGAACGCGATGTCGAAGAGCCCGGCGCCCGCCGGGCCGAGGGCCACTCCGGCTCCGAGGCAGAGCATCGCGGGCGTGAGTGGCAAGCGCTTCAACAGCGTGCTGCCGATCGCCATAAAGACCAGCAGGACGCCGCTGAAGAGGAACCAGACGGTACTATTCAACCGCTACCGCGTCCTCGATCTTGACGATGTCGTGCTTGCCGGCCCGCCCCACCAGCACGAATGTGTAGCTCTTCCCCGCCTCCAGCTTGGTGCCGGCGAGGGTCGCCAGAGTGGCGTCCTTGTTGTCGGGCTTCACCACCAGGCTGCCGGAGGTGGGGTCGACTTCCTTCCAACCGCCTTCGGCCTTGAAGTTGACGCCGTCGAACAGCGGC